>NZ_JADBJH010000007.1:0-102530 GCF_014892335.1 Campylobacter sp. 7477a | reverse complement strand
ATCATTTTAAATGCAAGTTACTGTCAGTTTTAACGCGTGGATACATATGTAGCCAACAAGAGTTAAAGCATGATTTTAATGTTGATAAATTTAAAACACTAGATAAAAGCCAGCAATAAGGCTTGGCAAATTTTATAAACATATATCTACAGCAACCTTTTAAGATGGATCGCGTATGGTTGACATAAATTTAGCAGGCATGAATAAAAAAATAAACGATAAAGTATCGTGAGATAGCTTTAAATGCTCCGCTTTGCTACACTCATGACCAAAAGCAGAAATGCAAAAATTTTTATATCAAGACTAGGCAAGTAGCCTGTTACAGAGCAAAAAATTCAAACTCATTTTTTACAGAGTCTGAAAAACAAGAAAAATACTCACAAAACAAGCCATTATCACTCAAAGATATTTTTATGAAGAATTTCTTCTAACACCACTGTCGCATACGACCCTTTTTGCAAGGTAAAATCTATCGTATAGTGCGCCTTCTCTTCATTATATCTATGGCTTACATTTTCTAAATAACTCCACGCAAAGCGCCTTGATCCGCTCATTTTGTTTTCAAATTCCATCGCTTCGCCAAAGATTTCATCTTCGATAGTTTTAGCCATGCCTTCGCTTTTATAGGCTTTTTGCCCGATTATCAGCCCGCAGCTTGTAATATCTCTTGCGTTAAACCTAACCGTCTCAGCCTCTAAATCCTCACACAAAAAGCACTTGCCAAATGGATAACGTCCTAAAACCTCACCCTTTATTAGCTTAAAAAATTGCTTTTGCTCTTTTAGACTTTTTAACTCATCCACGTTCATAAATTTATATATTTCAGCCAGCTCCTTTAGACTAAAATCCTGCACAAACCTTGAAATTTCAACACGTTTGCTAAGCCAGCGGTTAAAAAGATCACTTTGAAAAGCTGAGATCAAAAAATCGCTCATCTTTGGATTTTTTAACTTCTTACCCTCCAGTGTGCCGTGCTTTAGTAGCTCAAGCCCACCCGCCGCATTATCGCCAAATTTGCCAAAACGCTGATAGCCAAAGTAGTTCGCATAGCCCATTTTATCTATCGCATCTATCACTTGAGCAAGCTTAGACGCCTCACTTGGCATAACTTTTTTAAGCCTTATGAAAAAACTATTGCCTTTTAAATGCCCAATTCTAAGCTTATTATTATGTGCGTTTGCGCTTAAAATTTTCATCTTTTCATGGCTAAAATTTGAGATTTTTTCCTCAAATTTACGTGGTAGGCTGATAAACTGCGTAGTCATTCCTTGTTTATCCTTTAGCCCCGCATAGCCAAATTCCCTGATTTTTACACCCGAAAAGTCGCTAAGCGCGCGTAAGGCTTCTTGTGTCGTCATATCTTTTTTAGAGATTTCGATGACTAGGTGTTCGCCCTCGCCGCTAAAGTCGTAAAGCGGAATTTCACGCACAACAAAATCATCTGAATTCTTGCTAAAATAGGCATTTATCGGCGTATGTGTAAGCGCATAAAGTGGCTTAAAAATGGTGTTCTCTTGCATTGTTTTTATATCTTCCTTTTGTTGTTTTTGCAAAAATCGTTATCTTAGTCCGACTCTTTTTGGCTAGATTTTCTATCTTTTTGCGATTTTTAGCGGCAAATGCAAATAAAATCTCATACTCTTCCCCGCTTTTTAGCTCGCTTTTGCTTAGCTTTTTGCTAAATTTCACGCCAAGCCCACTTGCTTTGCAAAGCTTTGCTAGATCCGCACCAAGCCCGTCTGAGATATCCATCGCGGCGCTTACCAGCTTAGCCGAGCGATAAAAAAACCTATCCCTTAAAACAGGCTTTTTAAAGCGCGAATTTCTAGCCATGCTCCCGCCTCTTAGTAAGGCTTTTAACCCATTTAGGCTATCTCCGAGCTTGCCTGTAAATGCAAGCAGATCGCCCGCTTTAGCGCCGCTTCGCAGTACTGCCCGAGGGTTTAACTCCGAGATAATCGTAACGCTTATGATGATCTTATCCGAGCTTATCGTATCGCCGCCGATTATCGTTACGCCAAACTCATCGCACGCTCTTTTAAAGCCGTCCCTTAAAAGCGAAATTTGCTCCATTTTTAGGCTCTTTGGGACACCAAGTCCGATAAGTGCAAACTTTGGCACGGCATTCATGACAACAGCGTCCGAGATATTTGCGATCATTGCTTTATAGGCTATTTCGTCAAGTTCTAGCCAACCACGTTTAAAATGCGAGCCCTCTACGAACAAATCCTTACTATACACCCATTTGCCGACCACAGCGCCGTCATCACCAAGATAGGAATTGGTAAATTTATCGATTATCGCTTGCTCTTTATTCATACTTAAAGAATTTAGCCAAAAATTTCAAATTTCTCAAATAACTCCGGCTCATCCTTGATCACGCCACGTTTTATAAGATCATAAACAATATCTTTGGTGCAATCCGTCTGCTTTGGCCACTCTCTTGTATAGCCTTCAAGCTCATTTTTACTTGTTGCATCAACACAAAAAACACCATCTTTGATATAAATATCACGCATGGCATCGATATTGTTAACAACGCGCCAAAGTAACATATAGGCATTTTCTATGCGATTTTCAACCCCAACAAAGATAAGGATTCTAAAGTTTTCTTTAAATTTAAGCAGCTTTTCGAAAATAGACGAAACGTTCTCGTTTTTACCAAATTTTATAACGCAGATCGGATTTTTAGTGTTTGTTTTATACTGTTTTAGCTCTAAAATTTTCTTACTCACGCTTTGAAATTTATCCAAAAGTTCTTTATCGCTTAAAAGTACTGGAGCGTTAGCACTACAATCAACTGTCGCATCTATGCCAAGCTTTCCACCATAGCACGAATTTGGTGAGGCGTGATCAAGCTGGTCGCAAACTCCCTCGCTTATAAGAATGCTTTTTACTCCAAAACGGTTTAACACAAGATCACTAATCGCTTCATAATCTCCAAGTCCGGGCGCGTTTTGATCCACAAAAATAGCATGCTTTACAAAGCTCATCTGTCCCACTCCCCAAAAAGCGTGCATAGCTTGTTTGGCATGTCCTGGATATATCGCATTAAGTTTTGCTAAGATAAGATTATGAAAAACACCATTTTCAGGCATGTTATAGTCTATGAGCTCAGGAACTGTCGTGCGCAAAAGCGGTAAAAATATACGCTCGGTCGCCCAGCCCATATACTTATCTTCCAAAGGTGGCTTACCAACAACCGTTGCGTGAAATACAGGCTCTTTTTTGTGCGTTATCGCTGTTACATCCATCACCGGAAATGGCTCGATCGGTGTGTAAAAACCCGTATGGTCGCCAAAAGGCCCTTCAAGCTCAAATTTATCCGTATCCACAAACCCTTCGATCACAAAATCTGCATCGTGTGGGACATAAATTTCATTTGTCAGGCTTTTGACTAGTCTTGCGGGACTTTTACGGATAAAACCGTAAAGAAGTAGCTCAAAGATCCCCTTTGGAAGCGGCGCCTGACCGCACCATATATAAAGAGGATCGCCTCCGATCGCTACAGATACAGGCATTTTGCGTCCGGCACGCTTATACTCATTAAAAAAATTTGCACCGTCTTTATGTATCTGCCAGTGCATACCAAGACGATTTTTATCATAAACTTGCAAGCGATACATACCCAAATTTTGAAGCTCTCCGTCTAAGCTTTGAGTATAAACCTGTCCCATGGTTATAAAAGCACCGCCATCAAGCTCCCAAGTCTTTAAAGCCGGTAGATCATTTAAATTTACCGCATCGTCAAAATACGCTACATCTTGACACTCTCCGCGCTCTTTTAGTCTTTTAGTAAAGACATTTCTTAAACCAAAAAGATAACTCATGAAGTCAATCTTCTCCATAAAATTCTTTGGTTTTTTGGGTTTTAAAAGGGCTGAAATTTCATCTGCTATCGCATCCGGATGTGCTTTTAAGATAAGCTCTACCGCACGCTTTGAGCCAAAGATATTTGTAAGCACCGGTGGGTATTTTTTGCCATTTTTATCAGTTACATTTGTAAAAAGAAGTGCTTTACTGTCTGGCTTTTTAACCTCTATATAGCTAATATGCGCTATCTCAAGATCAATATCCACAGAATCACTTATCTCTCTTAAAAGGTCGTTTTTTCTTAAAATTTCAATGTAATTACTCTCCATGATAGCCCTTTACTTAAATTTATAAGGCGTTTGCCATAGCCTCAGCACGCATTAGAAGCTCTTTTGCGCCACGCTTTATAAATTCGTTTGCAAAATTTTCTCCTGCGCTTTTGTATTCATCTTTATTAACGACTGTTTTTTCTCTTAAAAACTCGCTTCCATCAGGCATTCCAACGATAGCTTCTATAAAAATTTCATCATTTTTTAGTTTTGCGCTAATGCCTATAGGAGCTTGACAACCACCATTTAGTCTAGCTACAAAAGCACGCTCGATAGTTGTTTCTATTACAGAATTTTCATCGTTTAAAAATTCTATCTCTTTTAAAATTTCATCTTTCTCCACACTCTCGATACCTAGTGCACCTTGACCCATGGCAGGTATCATTTGAGATAAACTAAACGGATAGATATGTTTTACTTCGTCTTTTATATTTAGGCGATTTATCCCCGCCATCGCCAAAATAATCGCATCAAATTCGCCCTCTTTTAGCTTTCTAAGTCTTGTTTGCACGTTTCCGCGAAGCGAAATGATCTCTAAATCAGGACGCATTATAAGAAGTTGCATGCGACGGCGAAGGCTTGTCGTACCGACTTTTGCACCTTTTGGAAGCTCATCGAAAGTAGCGTATTTTTCACTTATCATCGCATCTCTTACGTCTTCACGCGAACAAATCGCCGCCAAAACAAGACCTTGTGGAAATTCAACCGGAACATCTTTTAGGCTATGAACAGCTATATCACTCTCGCCACGTAACATGCTCTCCTCAAGCTCTTTTGTAAAAAGCCCTTTGCCGCCTATCTTAGCAAGCGGGGTATCAAGTATCACGTCACCTTTTGTTTTCATTCCGACAAGCTCTACGTTTAAGTCTTTATGTTGCGTAGTTAACCTGTCTTTGATATGCTCGCTTTGCCACATCGCAAGGATGCTTTTTCTAGTTGCAATCTTGAGTGTTTTCATCTTTTAACCTTTCGTATGTTATGCTTACTTTTTCTCCCAAAAGTTCGTCTCTCATACTTGTTTTTGTATTTAAATTTATAATATCTGTCGTAAAAATTCCATCTTTTATAAATAAAATTTCTCTTTTTTCCATCTCTTTTTTAAGCGGTATAAACTCGAATTTTACATTAAAAACATGAGCCTCAAAACCACCCCTAAGCTCTATAATCTTTGCCGTTTTTACTGACTTTACGAAAATTTTATCATTTGCCTGATAGTTTGCCTTTATAAATTCCAAAGCTTCACTTGCAAATGCAAGATTAGCGAACAGACTTAGGCTCGTCAACAACTTCAACATCAATTATTTCACTGTTATTTTTATCTTCGCTTTTGGTACTAAATTCATAATACGTATAATTATGCGTAAAATTTTGTGTATTATCTACCTTTGGTTTAAAGAAAAAGGAGGCTATAATAACACAAATTCCTATCGCGTCTGTCAAAAGACCCGGCAAAAACAGCAAAAGTCCGCCAAGCCCCAAACTAATGGCGTTAAAAATTTTTAACCCGCCAAACATATCTTGCATATTGTTTTGAGAAAAGATATTGCCAAAGCCTAGTCTAAACATCAGCAATATCCCGATAAATCCACTTATCATAACCTCGCTAAAAAATGCAAAGAAACCATAAGCAATGATAAAAAGATAAGCCAAAATAAGCTCTATTATCAAATACGGTAAAAAAGTAATCCTTAGCATAATCTTTCTTTTAACATCCCAAGCGCGTCTTTGGCTTCTATCTCTGTTTTAATAAGTTCATTACGCTCTATAAATTCTACTTTTCCGTTTTCAAGCCCTTTACCAACAACTATCGCAAACGGGCAACCTATAAGCTCATAATCGTTCATTTTAACACCAAAACGCTCATTTCTATCATCAAAAAGAACGTCTATACCTGCATTTTTAGCGCTTTCATAAAGCTCATTCGCATACTGGCTAGCTCTTTCGTCTTTAAAATTTGAAAGCACTATAACAGCATCAAAAGGAGCGCATTCTTTCTTCCAAACACAACCCCTATCATCATGGCTTTGCTCTATCATTACAGCCATGAGTCTTGATACGCCTATACCATAGCAACCCATAACATAAGGCTTTGCTTTACCATTAGGATCTAAAAATGTAGCATTCATAGCGCTTGAGTACTTATCCCCTAGTTGAAATATATGTCCTACCTCTATGCCTTTGCTAAGCTCAAGCTCACCACCACAATGAGGACATCTATCT
The DNA here is from genome assembly GCF_014892335.1 of Campylobacter sp. 7477a. Taxonomy (NCBI): domain Bacteria; kingdom Pseudomonadati; phylum Campylobacterota; class Epsilonproteobacteria; order Campylobacterales; family Campylobacteraceae; genus Campylobacter; species Campylobacter sp. 7477a. The sequence continues at coordinate 96,168 of NZ_JADBJH010000007.1, read as the reverse complement.
CCTGCACTAACACTTGCTAGGTCTTTAAATCTATCTTCGTTAAAGCTACTAACACTAACACCTATAAAATGGTAGTCTTTTTCGTTTGCACCACAAATCATCTGCGTGTTATCTCTAAGCTCATTATCTATGTAAAAGTCTACATTTTTTAGGCCAACAGGTCCGCAAAAGCCAGCTACAATACCCGCATTGGCTATCTCGTCTTCATTTGCGTCAACTATCTCAAGTGCGCCACAAGCATTTTGAGCCTTTACATCCTGAAGTTCGTCATTGCCACGTATAAAAAACACGACAATTTTTGAGTTATCTTCATATACAGCCTTTTTTATGACTGCTTTTATCGTATAAAACTCATCTACTTTAAAAAATTCCGCTATATCTTTTATGGTTTTTGTATCAGGAGTATAAAATTTATTGGCATCGGCTTGCGGTAAGTGTGTTTTTGTTGTTTTTGGTGCACGAGTCGCAGCCTCAACGTTTGCGGCATAAGAGCACTCTTTGCAACAAAGTATATCATCTTCGCCGTTTTTTGCAAGCACCATAAATTCTTTACTGCCGCTACCGCCTATCGCGCCACTATCGGCATCTACTGCACGGAAATTTAAACTAAGTCTGGTAAAAATTTTAGAATAAGTGCGCTCCATCAGGTCAAATTCGCGCTTTAGATCTTGCGTATCGGCATGAAAACTATACGCATCTTTCATTATAAATTCGCGTCCTCTTAAAATTCCAAATCTAGGACGTGCTTCATCGCGAAATTTGGTATTTATCTGATAGATATTTTTTGGCATGTCTTTATAGCTGTTTAGCTTTCCACGCATTGTTGCTACGGCTGATTCTTCGTTTGTAGGACTTATAACAAAGTCATTGTCCTTTCTGTCTTTAAAACGCAAAAGCTCTTTGCCATAAACTGCATATCTTCCGCTTTGCTTCCAAAGCTCGGCATTAGTAACTGCACTAAAAGTCATCTCTAATGCACCTGCCGCATCCATCTCTTCTCTTACTACATATTCGATCTTCTTAAGTACACGTTGTGCCAAAGGAAGATAGTTGTAAAGCCCTGCTCCATTTTGCTCGACAAATCCACCGCGAACTAAAAATACATGGCTTGGCAAGCTGGCGTCTTTTGGCGCTTCTTTGGTAGTTGGTGCATAAAATTTAGAAAATCTCATTATTTTTCTCCATATCTATTTTTAAACTTTCGTTCTCGTCAGAAGTGATACCAAAGACAAATTTCATAGCATCGGCAATATCTTGAGCGTCTTTTCTGGTTGAAATCGTTTTTAAATTTACTGTAGGCAGATGCAAAAACGCCTTAAATACTTGATGTATAAGGCGTTGTGCTTCATCGTGATCGCTATTTTTCAAATAGCCTTTTTTTATCGCCTTTTCAAGCTCGTTTTTAGCACAATTTTTTGCTTGCTCGCGCACAGCTTTGATAACAGGTATGCTTATGTTATCTTTTAGAAATTTTAAAAATTCATTTGTGCTTTGCCCAACGATAGAGTAAGCAAGTTGCGCTTGCTCTTCACGAAGAGCTAAATTTTTCATCACGATCTCTTCTAGGTTATCAACCGTGTAGACATTTATCTTGTCGGTATTTACCAGATCTATATCTCTGGGAACGGCTATATCAAAGAAATATCTTCTAAATTCACAAGGCTCGATAAGAGCACCTGTTATGACTGCATGCGGCGCCGAAGTGCTTGAAAAGATCAGGTCGTATTTGTTTATATACTCTTTTAGTTTTAGTATGCTATCCCAACTAGCCTTATCACCAAGCTCATCAACAAGCTCCTCTACACGCTCGGTACTGCGGTTTATGATTATAACATTTGCACCATTTGCTATAAGATGTTTTGCGGCAAGCTCTCCCATCTCTCCTGCACCAACGACTATAGCGGTTTTGCCTTCTAGCGTTGTAAAAATTTCCTTTGCTTTAGCGACGGCGACCGATGAAACTGATATTGGATTTTTAGAAATTTGTGTTTCATTTCTAACTTTTGCCGCGCATTTACAAGCATAATGTATCGCCTTGCTTATACCGTTTGAGCACATTTGTTTATCAACGGCGAATTTAAAGGCGGCTTTTAGCTGACCTACTATCTGCGTTTCGCCAACAACCAGGCTGTCAAGCGAACTAGCAACTGAAAAAAGATGATGTATCGCGCCACTATCTTCATGAATATCGGCTCTTTCAAAAAGCTCATCTTCAAAAACACCCGAAAATACGGCTATACATCTTATGATGTGGTTTGTTGCGGTTTTTGTATCAGTTACATAAGTTAGCGCCTCAACCCTATTACATGTGCTTAAGACCATGCACTCATCGATATCTTTGCTTGATTTTATAAGTCTTAAAATTTGCTCTTTTTTCTCGTCATTATCAAAGGCTAACTTCTCTCTAACTTCGATATCGGTATTTTTATGTGTAAAGCTTATACTTAAATAATGCATCAAAATTCCCTATCTATCATACTTTTTATAATACCTTCAAGCTCGAAATTTTTATACTCACTGATCGCTTCGAGTGCCTCTTGACAGAGTGTTTTAGCCTCATCTATGGCACGTTTTATACAGCCAAATTCGTTAAATTTATCTTTTATCCAAGAATTTTCTTTTTCATTCAAATCCTTGCCGTGAAGCGACTTTAGATACTCTTTATCTTGGCTATTTAAATTTTCGTAAAGATAAATATAAGGTAGCGTAGTTTTACCCTCTTTATAGTCATTCATAGCGGGCTTGCCGAGTGTGGCGCTATCTTGTGTTATATCAAGCACGTCGTCTATTATCTGAAAGGCAAGACCTAAATTTTTGCCGTAAATTCTAAATTTATCCACATTAAGACCAGCCATCATCGCCCCGCAAGCTGCAGTCGCTTCTATCAAAACAGCGGTTTTATAGTAAATCATATCCATGTATTTTTGTTTTTCAAAGTTAAATTTACCGCCAAGTTCAACATCCATAAGCTCACCTATACTTAGTCTGCTTACAGCAAATGAAACTTCTTTGGCAATGTTGGGACTAAAATTGCTAAGCTCGTAAAAGCCTTTTGAGTAAAATATATCGCCTAGCATTATTGAATTTTTAACTCCAAAAAGCGAATTTATACTTGGTTTACCGCGTCTTGTATCCGCATCGTCTATAACGTCATCATGTAGTAAACTAGCAAGATGAATAAGTTCAATTATTGCACAAAGTTTTAAGACATTTTCATCTTCGTTTGCTATCTTTAAAAGTAACTTGGAGCGGAGTTTTTTGCCAGAGCTGACACATTTAAACATCTCCATAGCCTTTTCGTATCCCAGCTCTTGTATAAATTCTGCCATTATTTTATCTATTTTATCCATTATTCGCCTTATTGTTGTGATTGCAAAGGGTCGATAAATTCGACATCTATGCGCTTCTCTTCATCAAGTATGTTTACTTTAAACGTTGCTTTTTTATTTTCAAATTTTATAAACGAAAGATACAGCTTTACACTATCATTCGTCGGTCTTGTAAAGTCAGGTATAATGCGCTGCATATATGTATCATGTCCGAGCCTAAGCGACATCGTCATATGACGCGGATATCTTCGAAAAAAGCTTTGCACGATGATATTTGTGCTATCAAAAAGAGTCCAACGAAAGTCAAAACTATCTCTTTTTTGAGTGGCTTTTTCTGTTATAAAAACACGTGCCCACTGATCTTTTTTGAGTTCAAATTCATAAGTTGGGTTAAAATTCGCAGCACCGGCAAAAGCAAAATTTATAAAAACAAACAATCCAAGAAAAATTTTATTCATTTTGACTTAAAATTTCTCCACTTAACCCGATATAAAGGTCATTTAATCCATCTTGCAAGCCTTGTGGATTTGTTGATTTGAAAGATAGAATTTCAGTGTTTGAGATACCTTTTTGTTCGCAAATTTCACGCATAGCGATCAACTCTTCAAAAATTTTATCAAGTTCATTTGAAACGATATTTTTATCAGCATAAAATAAAATTTCAAAAAATTTATCTCTCAAAGAACCATCAAATATATCTTGCATACACTTCTTTCTATTTAAAATATTTAATTATAGCCAAATAAAGCTAAAAAAAATTTGATTAATACGCTTAAAACTCCGATATAAGCGCCCATGCCTCTTTTATGCTTGAAGCATTAAATTCTGCGCTTTGACTTTTTTTACCAAATCCCCAGCTAACTTGCATGTATGGCATTTTAGCGTTTTTTGCGGCAAGTTCATCTTTCATGCTATCGCCGACAAACATCGCACGACTAGCACCAACGCGCTCGCAAGCAAGAAGAAGCATAGTAGGGTCAGGCTTTTGCGGTATATACTCACTAGCCCCTATAATTTCATCAAAAATTTCATAAATTTCACATTTTTTAAGGATGGCTTCAAGAGTATTTTGAGGTGCATTAGACGCTAGAACAACTTTAAAATTTTCATTCTTACATAAATTTAAAAGCTCGTCTATGCCATTGTAACAAACCGCATAAAGGTCGTAATACTTTTTAAATTTCTCCTCAAATCCCTCTTTTAAACTCGCACTTGGTCTATCTATGCCGTAAAAATCAAGTCCTAAATTTCTACCTGGTTCATTTATGACTTTTATAATAAAGTCTGCTTCAAGAGGCGCCAAATTCATCTGCTCTCTTACTTCGTTTACTGTTTTTTCTATGGCGATAGAGCTGTCTATTATCGTGCCGTCCATATCAAATATTATCGTCTTCAATCCTCATCCTTAAATTTATTTTTATGTTTATCTTTTTTATATGTTTTTGACTTTCTAAGCCTATCAAGAGCATTTGCACTTTTTAGAAGTTCGTCTTTTTTTGCATTTGTTATAAGTAAATTTATAAATTCTTCAAGCGCTTTTGTGTATGGCTGATCAAGATAAACACTCTCAACTTTTGAGATAATCTCGGCATTTTTAGCCACTCTAGCACGAAAGGCTTCTTCATCAAAATCATCTCTTTTTAATGAAGATGTTGCAAATTTAGCAAATTTCTCCAATGCTCGCAGATATTTTACACGCTTTGCTTTTTCATCTATAAAATTCATATTTCCTCTTTAAATTTGTGTGATTATAGCAAGGTTTTTGCAAAAATTTTATAAAATTTATGCAATGTTTACTTTATTACTATTTTATTTATTATTGTCTTATAAAATCGACAAAATTCAATCAAAAAGGAGAGTCAATGAATCAAGAAACCATTGCTACACATGCGGGATATGATACAAAAACAGGCGTTGGAGCTATGTCAGTACCGATATATTCAGCTACGGCATTTGACTTTGGCACAGCTCAAATCGCGGCAAATCGTTTTTGTCTAGCGGAGTTTGGACCCATTTATTCGCGTCTTACAAACCCTACTCTTGATATACTAGAGACACGTTTTGCTACTCTTGATAAGGGAGCGGCTGCCATTAGCACCTCAAGCGGACAAGCGGCTACTTTTTTTGCATTAGCAAATTTAGCACAAGTTGGAGATAACGTCATAGTAGCAAAAAAGATCTATGGTGGCTCAAGCACACTTATCACTCATACGATGAAACGCTTTGGTATAAACGCTAGACCTTTTGACTCTGACAACGCAGACGAACTTGAAAGTTTAATAGACGAAAATACTAGAGCTATATTTTTTGAAAGTCTTTCAAACCCGCAAATAGCCATACCAGATATCGAGAAAATAACAAAAATCGCAAAAAAACACAAAATCGTAACCATTGCCGATAATACGGTTGCCACTCCGGTTTTATTTGAAGCTTTCAAGCATGGCGTAGACGTGACACTTTATAGCGCCACAAAATACATAGGTGGTCAAGGAAATGTAATGGGCGGCATGATAGTTAGTTCAAAAGAGCTAAATAGCCTACTTGTAAACAATCCAAGATACCCGCACTTTAACGAACCGGACGAAAGCTATCATGGTCTTGTTTATGGCACATTGGCTGCAAATTTTGATATTTTTACATTACGTATTAGGCTTTCATTGATGAGAGATATCGGAGCAACACTTTCACCAAGTAGCGCTTACGGGCTTATACAAGGTCTTGAAACGTTAAGCATAAGAATGCAAAAACACTGTCAAAATGCACAAAAGATCGCAGAATTTTTAAATACACATCCAAAAGTAAAGTCAGTAAATTACCCTGGTCTTAAAAATGATCCGTTTTACGATAAAGCACAAAGATATCTAAAAGACGGGCTTGCAAGCGGTCTTATAAGCTTTGACCTTAGCAGTAAAGAAGCTGCCACTCGCGTTATAAACAGCACCAAAATTTTTAGTATAGTCGTAAATATCGGCGATACCAAATCACTAATCACCCACCCAGCAAGCACTACACACTCGCAACTTAGCGAGGAAGAGCTTGAAAAAGTAGGTGTAGGAGCAGGAAGTATACGCCTAAGCATAGGCATAGAAGATGCCAATGACTTAATAGAAGATATAAAGCAGGCCTTAGGTAACGCATAAATTTCAAAGGGTCTTTTTGACCCTTATCCGACAAGAGCCTTTATGGTGTCTTGATATAAAGCGTGATTTTCACACTGAACCAACAACAAATCCCCCTCGTTAAATATATAAGAACCAGTAGGCTTTAAATACTCATTTTTACGCTTAACAAGGATGATCAAAAATTCACTTGGCAAACTAACCTCCGCCAAGTTTTTACCTATAACTTTTGCCCCTAAATTTATAGTGTATTGACGAAGTGCGTAAGTTAAGATAGGCGAGTTTTCTACTTTGGCGTTTTCTTCTTGAGCCTCATCTAGCCTAACATTAAATTTAGTCGCAGCGTAGCCTATGGACATACCTTGCATACAAATAGAAGTAAGCACCATAAAAAAGACGATGTTAAATATAATGTTTGCATTAGGGATATTTTCTACATATGTGTATGTAGCAAGGATGATAGGCACAACTCCTCTAAGCCCCACCCATGAAACAAAAAGCTTTTCATTAAAGTTAAATTTAGAGCCGATAAGCGATACAAAAACACCTACCGGACGAGCTATAAAAGTCAGCCATAAAGATAGCACAAATGCCATAAGCGCTATTTCTGGAAGCTGCGAAGGAAATACAAGAAGACCTAGTGTTAAAAATACCACTATCTGCATAGCCCACGCTATACCATCATGAAAGCCGATCAAATTTTTCTTATGGACAAAATCCCTTTTGTTTATAAAAATACCCGCAATATAAACTGCCAAGTAACCATTGCCGCCTATCTTAAAGCAAAGCGTATACAAAAGCAGTATCCAAGCCATCGAAAATACCGGATACATACCCCAGTTGCTTAGTCTCAGTCTGTTAAATATCGAAGGTAACGCTAGTCCGAACAAATACCCAAGAGCTATACCTATACCAAACTGCATACCCAAAACACTCAACCAATCAACCGGAGAAGGAATTTGTGAAATGGATATTATCTGAATGATATTCATCGTTAAAAATATCGCCATTGGATCGTTTGAGCCAGACTCAAATTCTATAAGAGGGGCCAGGTTATTTTTAAGTGAAATTTTCTTTGCACGAAGTATAGCAAACACCGCAGCTGCGTCAGTTGATGATATGACGGCTCCTAGTAAAAGAGACTCAAGCCAACTAAATCCGAGCAGAATTTTAGCCATCGGCGCTACTGCAAAAGCAGTAAGTATGACACCAATCGTAGCAAGAGTAAGTCCTCTTGAAAATACCGGCTTTATAGAGGAAAAATTTGTATCAAGCCCTCCTGCATAAAGTATAAATATAAGAGCGAGCATGCCTACGTTTTGGGCTATGATTTGATTATCAAAATGCACACCAAGCAAGCCTTCGGAACCTGCAAGCATGCCGACACCTAAAAAAACCAAAAGAGCGGGTATGCCAAATTTATCAGAAATTTTACTTATAAGTATACTTGCTAGCAGCAAGATCGCAAAAAATAACAATAAATTTTCCATTTAAGCTCCGACTTTAAATTTTATAATCTCTCTTCAAATATATCAAATGCCTCTTCGGTATTTAGGCATTTTAAAATAACCCCGTAGTTATCTTTTATCTCATCTTGAAGCTTAGCGATCAACTCTTTGCCAGTCTTGCCATCTTTTGGATAAGTGATTATCACATCAATTGGCTCTGAGTTTAAAAATTCTTGTATACCGCTTAAAACCACAGCTGCACCATTTTTATCAGTATGATAAAGCACTGCGATATAGTGATCACCCTCTTTTATAACAACATCTGTTCTTCTTAAAATTTTTTCAAAAATTTCACCGTATTCATAACCGTTTGGTATGCAAAAATATATAATGGAAAGTTGATTTGACCCATTCATAGTGTCGTTATATCTTTCTATAATGGCGATCTCAAGATCAACAAGCGAAAGTATATCTATAGAGGCGAATTCTTTAGCCGCCATACCGTGTCCTTTAAAATTTATTTTATTTTAGTTAATTATGTCTTTTAAATTCTCAAATGAGAAGATATTTAATCCATTTTTATGTTCGTAGTGTAGTTTTAACCCATGCGCTTCAAGAATATTGCTAACTATATAAAGTCCAAGACCAAAACTTTTTTGAGCATTTTCGCCTTTTATAAAAGGCTGAATATAAAAATTTAGATCATTTTTTAAAGCTTCACCTTTTGTGACAAATTTGATATGCTCTTTACTGACAACGATATTTACGTGCTTTTCGGGAGAGTATTTAAGTCCGTTATCGACCATATTTTTTATGGCAACCGAAAAAAGCTTAAAGTCAACCATAAGCCTTACATCATCAATAAAATTTATACTAACGCTATCTTTTTCAACCATCGCTATATCTAAAGCCTCGTCGATAAGATCTTGCATCAAGCAGACATTTTTATTTGCAAGTGCTATTTTAGAGGTCGTCTGTTCGATCGCGGCTAGTTCGTTTATAAGACTTTCTAGCTTATGAAAAACCGAGATCAAGCGATCTTGATTTTTACCTTTTTCTATCATTTGAGCAGCGATTAAACCTTTGGTTATAGGGGTTTTTAGCTCGTGCATGATATTTCTTAAAAACAAATGCCTTGAGTCATTTAGAGCTTTTATCTGACTAACTGCATTATAAAATGCTTCTGAAACTTCTGAAATTTCATCATTTCCGCTACTAACATTTTGCACAGCACTGAGATCTCCGGCGGCAAATTTTGTTATTTGTCGTTTTAGCTTTCTTAACGGTTTTATCTTGTAAATAACAAATATATAAGCGCCAAGCAAAATCATAGCAACAACGATAAAAACAGCCTTTATAACCTGATATCTATATGGCTGAAATTCCTTGTCCATCAAAAGTTTGGTTTCATCAAGATGTCGCATCATAAGATAGTGGTGTTTTTCATAAAGCAAGATCGCACTCGAGCCAATGTCATCAGAAATTTCTTCAATCACACTTGCTTGAGATAAAATTTGCGACTTTAAATTTTCATTTACTATCTCAGGCATATCAACATTACTAAGTTGTCTATCAAATTCATCCTTGTCGATAATACCACTCATGTAAAATAAATTTGTTCTAGCCACATTTGAGTATTTAGTATTTAGCTCTCTTGTATAGTTTTGCTTGTCATATTCCATCAACCATAAAAAAGCAAGAAATATCGAACTAAGCGCAAGAGCAAATATAAAAGTAATCGTGATAAAAACAGAAGAACGAGGCATCATAAAATTAACTTGTATCCGACGCCACGTATAGCATGTATATATCTTGGCTCTTTTGGATTTTCGCCAATTTTTGCACGTATGCGTCCGATTATAACGTCTATACTTTTGTTAGTGCTATCTTCATTGATGCTTTCACAGTTATAAATCAGCTCTTCTCTAGTAACCGCACCACCCTCTTTTAACATCAAATATCTCAAGATATCATACTCGGCAGCTGTTAAATTTACAACACTTCCCTTAAATAATATCTCATGCTCATACTCTTTTAGAACAAGATCTTTTGGTGTCTCTTTGTTGTTTTCTTCATTTAAACTAGCATTTTGTCTTCTAAGATGACTTTTTATGCGGGCAAGTAGCTCTTGCGGATCATAAGGCTTTGGCAAATAATCATCCGCTCCGTTATCTAGCGCATTGACTTTATCTGTTATATCATGGCGAGCGCTTGAGATTATGATCGGGATATTATGTTGTTTTCTTATCTCTTTGCAAACTTCAAGTCCGTCAAGTCCGGGCAGAGTAAGATCAAGTATAACAAGGTCAAAGGAATTTGTATTAAGAGTGGAAAGTCCGATATAAGGCTCTTCGGCTATCGTAACTTCCATGTCGTAATTATGTAAATATTCGCTTAAAATTTCAGCTAATTCAAAATCATCTTCAATCATAAGAATTCGTATCATAAAAAGCCCTTTTTTAAATCTTTGTGATATTCATTATATCAAAAATTTTAAAATTTAAAACGATAAAGCCCGTAAATACGGGCTAAAGCCTTATTATTTTACAACCAATCCCTGCATGATACCTCTTCTATTAACCCACACAAGCGTCTTTTTGCCGCTATTTTGTTTCATTATCTGCACAAACGACGCGACGTCTTTAATTATCTCTTCGCCGACTTGCACTATGATATCGCCTCTTTCAAAGCCAAATTCTTCAGCCTTTGAGCCTTGCTTTACACTACTTACCAAAACTCCCATGCTATCTGCACCGAGTTTAAATTTATATCTTGCATCATCAGTTAAATTTGTAACCCCAAGCCCTTCAATCACAGAATTATCATTATGGGCTTTTACGCTTATGTCCATATTTGTAAGCTTGATCTGAACGCTTGATAGTTTACCTGAGCGCTCGTAAGTTAATTTTAATGTGCTGTTTGGAGCGAGCGAACCGATGAAATTTTTAAGATCATTTGCATTAGTTATAGGTTTCCCATCGGCTTCTATAACTAAGTCGCCTCGCTTTAGCCCAGCCTCGTCAGCCGGTAGTCCTTTTTCTACACTGCTGATTAATGCGCCTGATTTATTTTTATAAATTTCTTTTTGATCATCAGTTAAATTTGCTATCATCACGCCGATGTATCCACGTTCTATTTTACCGTCGGTAATTAGCTTTTTAGCTATCTCTTTTACCATATTTGAAGGTATCGCAAACCCTATACCACTGCTATCTCCACCACGTGAAAGTATGGCTGAGTTGATGCCGACAAGCGCGCCTCTACTATCAACCAACGCACCACCTGAGTTGCCTGGATTTATCGAAGCGTCTGTTTGGATAAAATTCTCGTATTGATTTAAGCCGATATTGTCTTTATTTAAAGCGGAAATTATACCCTTTGTCACACTCTCTCCAACACCAAAGGGATTACCTATAGCAAAGACGATATCCCCGTCAAGCAGTTTTGAGGAGTCTGCAAAATATATCGCATCAAGATCGGTTGCCTCTATCTTTATAACAGCAAGGTCAGTCTTAGGATCGCTGCCTACGACTTTTGCTTTATACTCTTTTCCGCCTTTTGTCATGGTGACTACGATCTGATCACTATCTTCTATGACGTGGTTGTTTGTCACTATGTAACCATCTTGAGAGATGATAACTCCGGAGCCTAAAGATGTGCTTTTTTCGCGATCTTTTGGGATACCAAAGTTAAAACCAAAAAATTCTTTAAAAAACGGATCATTAAACATCTGCTCAACGCCATTTTGCACTGTTATAATCTTTGTTGTAGAGATATTTACGACTGATTTTTTAGCACCTGATATCGAGTCATGGTATGAAAGTATTATATTTTTACCATCTTGCAATGGCGAAATTCTGCTAACCTCTGTCTGTGCTTCATTAAATGCAATATTGCTTGCAAAGATAGAAGTCGCTGCCACAAGGGAAATAAATATCATTTTTTTCATCAATACTCCTTATGATTAATTTTGAGTATTATAAATTCTACTTAATAATAAAATTTTAATACTTCCAAGATATAAGTAAATGAGACGAAACTTGATTGACTTAGACTAAAGTTTTATGCTACAATATCTATCAAAAAATAAAGAGGTAATGCAATGAGTGAGAGCTTATACGAGACACTAGGGGTTTCTAAAAATGCATCTAGTGATGAAATTAAAAAATCATACAGAAGACTAGCTAGAAAATACCACCCGGACATAAACAAAGATCCTGGTGCAGAAGATAAATTTAAAGAGATAAATGCTGCTTATGAAATTTTAAGTGATGATAAAAAACGCGCTCAATACGACCAATACGGCGACAGTATGTTTGGCGGACAAAATTTCCACGACTTTGCTAGAGGTTCGGCAAATAGTGCGGATCTAAACGAAATTTTAAAGAATATCTTCTCCGGAGGATTTGGCGGATCTAGCTTTAGTGGTGGATTTGGCGGATTTTCAAGTGATGGATTTGGCGGATTTGGTGGCTTAGATCTTGATATAAACGCAAAAGTCAATATCCCGTTTGAAGTAGCCGTTATCGGAGGAGAGCATAGGATAAACCTTAACGGTGATAGCCTTAAGATAAAAATTCCAAGCGGCATAAATAACGGCGAAAAGTTGCGTATAAAAGGCAAAGGAAAAAGTGCATCAAGACAGGTTGGCGACCTTATATTAACCGTAAATATCGAGCCAAGTAGCGAATACGAAAGAGACGGTGATGATCTTTATAAAGATATCGAAATCCCTTTAAAAACAATGATGTTTGGCGGCAAGATAGAGGTTAGCACATTTAAAAAAGACGTTACGATAAAGATCGCCGAAAACTCAAAAACAGGAACTAAAATTCGTCTAAAAGGCTATGGTGTTCAAAACAGAAAAAGCGGAATTTACGGCGATTTATACCTAAGAGCAAGAGTGAAACTTCCTGATATAAACAGCCTTGATGCGAAATTTGTTAAAACTTTAAAAGAAAATTTACCGGAGTAAGACATGAAAGATTATGATGAACCGCTATTTTTAATTAGCGTTGTGGCAAAAGTGCTTAGCATACATCCTCAAACGCTTCGCCAATACGAACGCGAAGGTCTTATAGAGCCTTCAAGAACTGATGGAAGGATGAGACTTTACTCGCAACGTGATGTTGATAAGGTCAAAATGATACTTAGACTAACCAGAGATCTTGGAGTAAATTTAGCAGGAGTTGATGTTATCTTGCAACTTAAAGAAAAAATGGACGAATTTGAAACAACTATCGACCAGCTACGAGATGAGCTTGATGAATTCAAAAAAGGTGGCATACCGGCCAAAAAATCCCTAGTTAAACGCAAAAATAGTTTTGATATTATATTTTATGATGAAAAATTAAAATAAATGGAAAAAATTCTCTTAGCATTCCTACTAGCAACCGCACTCTCCATAGTCTTAAATGTTGTTTTTAAAAAATTTGCCATACCTACAATCATCGGATATATCGTCACAGGCACGATAATATCCGGATTTATGAACATAAAAAGCAACGAAGAGATAATGCACCTAGCCGAATTTGGCATTGTGTTTTTGATGTTTACCATAGGGCTTGAATTTAGCTTTAAACACCTCATGACAATGAAAAGAGAGGTATTTTTAAACGGAACTTTTCAGGTTAGCATCTCGGGGTTTATACTTGGAATTTTAGTTCTTTACACCATGGATGTGGTTGATAAGAGCGCTATCATCATCGGTCTAGCCCTTGCACTTTCATCAACTGCGATAGTATTAAAAACCCTAAATGACACTGGCGATATATCTCAAATTTACGGAAGAAAAACTCTTGGAATTTTACTATTTCAAGATATAGCAGTTATCCCTATCTTGCTTATGATTGATATATTTAGCTCGGCAAACAGCTCTATTGACGAGCTTTTAATTCAAACATTTATTAGTGCGATAATACTTATCATAACGATCTATTTAATAGGCAAATACACTATAAACTGGATATTTTATAAAGTCGTGCAAACAAATTCGCAAGAAATTTTTATCGCCATGATACTGCTTTTAGTTATCGGCTCTAGCGAGCTTGCTTATTCGTTTGGATTTTCTTACTCGCTTGGAGCATTTTTAGCTGGCATGATGATGGCTGAAACGCAGTATAAGCACCAGATAGAATCAGACCTCATACCATTTAGAGACCTACTTCTTGGACTGTTTTTTATAACTGTCGGTATGCAGATAAATTTTAGTATTGTATTTGATAATATATTTATTATAGCATTCTTAATTATAGCAACCATGTTCATAAAAGCCCTTGTCGTTTTTGGCATGCTCTTACTTTATGCAAAGCGAAGAGTTGCTATAAAAACAGCCCTTAGCTTATGTCAGATAGGCGAATTTGCACTCGCTGTCTTTGGACTTATGAGTTCAAGAGGTTTGATCTCAAACCAAACAGCTCAAATTTTCATAGCCGTTGCCGTGGTTTCGATGTTTGTCACGCCTTTTATCCTTAAAAATTTAAATCGCCTAGCAAATTTAGTGCAAAAAGAGGTTGCAGTAGAGCCAAACGAGATGATAAAACCACAAAAGATCAAAAACCATATAGTTATCTTTGGATATGGAAGACTTGGACAAGAGGTTGTTTTGCGCTTAAAAGAGCAAAAAATTCTCTACCTTGCGCTTGAGAGCGATCTAAGCTTGGTTGAGCTTGGTAGAAGTCGCGGTGAAAATGTATTTTTAGGAAACGTCTTAAAAAAGCAAACTTATGACAACGCTTGTATCAGCAGTGCGGCTGCGGTTATCATAACTGTTAGCAACGAACAACGACTTGAGCTTATCGCGCAAAATATCAAAAACTATAATCCAACCATACAAACCGTCATAAGATTTAACGGACATGACGAAAAGGATCTATTTTCGGACCTTGGTAACAACTTTCATTTAGTAAGAGAAGAAAGAGCCGTTGCTAGGACTTTAGTGCATGAGGCTCTTTTGTGCAAGATAGATAAAGATGCGGCAAGAATTTAAGATAGCACAAGCATGGCTATCTTAAATTTACTCGTTTCTAAGAGTTTGTAAAACGTCTATCTGGGTGGCTTTTTTAGCCGGATAATACGATGAGATCGCTACTATAATGATCGCTCCAACGATAATCATACCAAAATCAAAAAGCGAAAGCTCCATAGGAAGTTTTGAGCTACCATAAACATCTGCCGGTAAATTTATAATGTTGAAATTTCCAAGTAGCCAAATTCCAAAAAGCCCCAAAATAAGACCAAAAACTATCCCACCACCACCGATAACCAAACCTTGGTAAAAAAAACTCTTTTTTATCTCATTTTTACTAGCTCCAAGCGCCAACAAAAGCGCTATCTCTTGGCGACGATTCATAACAGTCATTAAAAGAGAGCTTACGATGTTTAGTGAAGCAACAAGTATAATAAGCATCAAGACTATAAAAAGAGCACGTTTTTCAAGCGCCAAAGCAGAGAAGAAATTTCCGTTTTGTTGCCACCAGCCTATCGCTTTTAGCCCAACAGGAAGTGCCTCTTGTATGCGCTTTATATCATCAAATGGCTTCAAAGAATACACATGCACCCCATCATAAACGCCGTCAGGATACTCTAAAATTTTACGCAAAGCCTCGGCTGACGTGTATGCATAAGCTTTATCGTAAGCTACAAGTCCTGACTCAAAACTAGAAGCAACATCAAACCTTTTCATTTTTGGTATAAGCGAAAATCCTCCGGGATCCGCCTTTGTAAATATGAGCGTTATCTTGTCGTTTTCATTTAGCCTAAACTGGTCTTTTATCCCTTTGCCGATCAAGATATCATATCCATTAAGCTCTTTTTCTTTCAGTCCTTCATTTACAATCGAATTAATTTGCTTTTCATCAGCTGAATTTACCCCAAAAAGTATGCCGCCCTCTAAAGAATTTGACCCGCGATAGATGACTTGAGAGCTTATAAACGGACTAAATTTTAGCTCCGGAAATTTTTCTTTAAGCTGTGAAGTTAAAGTGTCGTCTATATCAGCTTTAAAAGCACTCATTATCGTTATTGGATAGTTCATAGTAAAAAGCTTACGCTCAAATTCTTTATCAAAACCGTTCATTATCGCCATGGCAACTATAAGTACCATAAGTCCGATACTAACTCCCAAGAAGGCAAGAACCGCACTTAGGGTTATAAATGGCTGTGATTTGTCAAATCTAAGGTATTTAAAAAGCAAGTATTTAGGAAGACTTGTCATTGATTTCCTTTTAGTATTAGCAAAGCCTTATGGATAAACCACAAGGCTTATTTTGAGGATAAATTTAAGCGAAAATGCCCTTTTTAGGACCGCTTTTGCCGCAACACTCTTTGTATTTTTTACCGCTTCCGCAAGGGCACGGTAAGTTGCGAGGTATTTTTTTAGTAGATGTTTGAGCTTGATCTTGGTTGAAATTTAAGCTTCTATCTTGATCTTGCTGCATACGTTCACGCATAGCTGCAGCCTGCTCTTCTTCTTCGTCACGATTTCTTAGGCGCAAGCTCTGAAGCATTTTTATACTTTCGGTCTTTAAACGAACAACAAGCTCCATGAAAAGATTGTAACTCTCTTTTTTATACTCAGTTAGAGGGTCTTTTTGGTTATATCCGCGAAGTCCGATACCTGTTTTTAATATATCCATTTGATACAAATGCTCTCTCCACGCATTATCAAGCACTTGCAAGTAAAGAACCTTTTCTATATCATGCTTTTGCTCGCTTTGAAGCACGCTCATGCGCTCTTCGTATCTATCGGTTAAAATTTGAGTTGCTTTTTGCAAAATTTCATCATATTCAAGTCCAGCAAGGTCGCTTTCATCTATCAGCTCACCACAGTCGTTTGCTATGATCTTGCATAAATTTGCGATATCATAATCATCTTTAAGACCACCATGGAAGATTTCCGCATTTTCAAGCATGCTTGCAACATACTCTTGTCTGTTTTGCAGTATCTTCTCGCTCATGTCAAATTCTTTATCAAGTAGCTCATTACGGTAGTTATATATCGTCTTTCTTTGCTCATTTGCCACATCGTCATACTCAAGAAGATGCTTTCTAGCTTCAAAGTGTAGACTTTCAACCTTTTTTTGTGCGTTTTCTACGGCTCTTGTTACCATTCGGCTCTCTATGCTTTCGCCCTCTTCTATACCAAGACGATCCATTATCGCCTTTATCCTATCAGAGCCAAAAATTCTAAGCAAGTTATCTTCAAGGCTTAAGTAAAACCTACTCTGACCAGGGTCACCTTGACGTCCTGCACGCCCGCGCAATTGGTTGTCTATCCTGCGGCTTTCATGTCTTTCAGTGCCGATTATATAAAGTCCACCAAGACTTCTAACTTCATCATTTATTCTTATATCAACACCACGACCAGCCATATTTGTAGCTATAGTTACTGCACCTTTTGCGCCGGCTTCAGCGATAATCTGCGCCTCTTTTTCGTGATTTTTAGCATTTAACACAGAGTGAGGAATTTTAGCCTTTACAAGCATCTCGTGTAGCTTTTCGCTACGCTCGATACTTGCAGTACCGACAAGTACCGGCTGACCTTTGTCGTGAGCCTTTTTTATCTCTTCAATAACTGCCTTAAATTTTTCTTCTTGAGTTTTATAGATCAGGTCGTTGCCGTCAATTCTTTTAACCGCAACATTTGTAGGTATACTAATAACATCTAGCTTATAAATTTGAGAAAACTCCGTAGCTTCTGTTTGCGCAGTTCCCGTCATGCCTGCTAGTTTGTCATACATCCTAAAGTAGTTTTGATAGGTTGTATCGGCTAGAGTTTGACTCTCTTCTTGAATTTTTACCTTCTCTTTAGCTTCAAGAGCTTGATGAAGCCCTTCGCTAAAGCGTCTGCCTTCACTTAGTCTGCCCGTAAATTCATCAACGATAACTATCTCGTTATCTCGCACCACATAATGAACATCTTTCTCAAAAAGGTTATGTGCCTTTAATGCCTGATCCAAATGATGGCTAAGGATGGCGTTTTCTAGGTTGTATAAATTCTCAACACCAAATAACTTTTCTGCTTTATTTATACCCTCTTCAGTTATCATTATCGTGCGGTTTTTCTCATCTACGACAAAGTCGCCGCTAGGCTTTGAATTTGGAATATTAGGGTCTGCAGCTTCTCCGCGAGTTAACTTTTGAGCTACTTCATTTGCCTTTATGTAGCCGTCAAGAGTGCGATTAGTAGGTCCTGAGATGATAAGCGGGGTTCTTGCCTCGTCTATCAAAATACTGTCTACTTCGTCTACTATAACAAAGTTGTGCTCTCTTTGAACTTTATCTTTTGCGTCAAATTTCATATTGTCCCTAAGATAGTCAAAGCCAAATTCAGAGTTTGTTCCGTAAGTTATATCGGCATTATATGCAGCCTGTCTTACACTATCATCATAAACTCCACTTAGTATAACGTCTACGCTAAAGCCTAAAAATTTATAAAGCTCGCCCATCTGAGTTGCGTCACGTTTTGCCAAATAGTCATTGACTGTAACTACATGCACGCCTTTACCACTCATCGCGTTTAAAACAACAGGAAGAGTAGCAACCAATGTTTTACCTTCACCTGTTTTCATCTCGGCGATCCTGCCCTCATGAAGCACCATGCCGCCGATAAGCTGAACATCAAAATGACGCATGCCAAGCGTTCTCTTACTAGCCTCCCTAACGATGGCAAAGACATCGTTTAAAATATCGTCAAGACTTACTTTTTGCTCCTTGACTTGCACTCTTAAAGCTTCAAAAGCAGCCTTAAGCTCGTCGTCGCTCATTGCCTGATATTTGTCTTCAAGCGCATTTATAAATTTTACTCTTTTTGCGTATTGTTTTATCTCTCGGTCATTTTTTGTTCCAAAAATTTTTCTAAATACCGCTGAAACCATACTTGTGCCTTCCTTAAATTTTAAAAGTTCTCATTCTATCATAGTTTTACTATTTATTTATTTAAACTGGGCTAGAATAGCGTAAAAAAAGGGGAGTAGATGAGAAAAATTCTAATTGTTTTTTTACTAGCATTGCCTGGTTTTTGTGCGGGGTTAAATTTCAAAAGTCTACAAAGCGACTTTACGCAAATGGTAAACAGTCAAAACCAAAGCATATCTTATAGCGGTAAATTTTATGCGAGAAATGATAATGTCGCGCTTTGGATATATGAGTCACCCACACCAAAAAAGATATATTTTGACAAGCAACGAGTTGTTATCGTAGAGGACGAGTTAGAACAAGCCATCATTTCAAGACTTGACGAAACTCCGAATTTAACTCAAATTTTAACCCATGCAATGCAAATCCAACCAACACTTTATAAGGCCATTTATGACGGTGTGGAGTATTTTATCACCGTTAAAAACGATCTTCCAACGATGATTGACTATAAAGACAGGCTTGATAATAAAATAAAAATCACATTAAAAAATCAAGTCGCAAACAAACAAATTTCAGAGGAAATTTTAACACCGGTTATACCGCAAGGATACGATATAATCAACCAATAAATTTAATAAAATTACTCAAAATCCTTGCCAAAACCTTGAATACTATTTAAGTCGATCGGTCGTTGGTTTATTGTATTTGAGTCAGGCGCTATAACGATCTCGTTTGTTTTCTTTCGTCTATTCTCAAGGGCATCTTGAGGCAGTGGACTTTGACATAAATTTTGTGATTTTATAGCGTTTATGATCTCGTTAAGTTCTAGGTTGTTTATAACTTTGATATTTAAAATAAGCACATCATCAATATCAAGAGTATGTTTTTTAGCGGCGTATTTGATAAAAGTCTCTTTAAATTTTTCTTTTCCCATTGAAGTTAAGATATCTTCAACATAAAAGCTTCCGATTATGATATTTAAAGCGTCAAGCACATAAGACTCATTGTCATTCATATCGCGCCCAACCACTTCTAAATTTAAGTTTATTTTTTTAGTTATATTTGCTCCGGATTTTGAGTAAATGTCAGTTTGAAAGTCGCTTACCCTTAAAACATCACAAAAGGCAAATGCCGAAAAAATCATAATCAAAAACAGCTTCTTCATATCTCTATCTCCTTAATGTTCTCAAAAATATTTTCACTATAAAATTTTTTAACTTCATTGTCAATTTTAACGACTTTTCTTAAATACTGCCTAAAATCAACCCCTCTATCATAAAAAAGCTTTAAATTTTTTGGATTTTTAGCACGAGAAAGCGCAACATAAAGCTGACCGTTAGCAAAAATTTGATTAAGGTTGCACATTAAAAAATTTATGCTCATGCCTTGTGATTTGTGTATCGTTAGCGCATAAGCTAGCTTAAATGGAAACTGTAAAAAACTAGCCATGCTTTTTTGTGCTATCTCGCCGTCTTCTGAAACAAATTCACTAAGCTCAAAGGAATTTTTGACTACTTCTATTATCTCGCCGTCGTTTTTTTGGACAATAACACCGGAGTATTCGCCGTTTTCTTTTAAAATCTGAACGATTTTGCCCTGTTCTCCGTTATAATACTCGCCCCATTTATTTGCGGTAAATATTATCTTTGCTCCGATTTTCATGTTTAAATTTAATGGAGAATTTAGTGCGTTTATCCAACTTTCAAGAGTTTTTTCATGTAGCTTTTCATCAAAAATTTTAATATCCGCCGTGCAAACTTCAAGCGGAGTTTGTAGCTCTTTTAAGCATCTTTCATTTAAGACATCAGCTTCGCGGTTAGTGCCGTAAAGCACACTCATATCGTCATTTATCTCAAATTTATCGCTTCTAAGCGAATTTATATAGTCTATAACTTCATCATTTAGCTCGCCAACTCTAAGATGAGATAAAATTTTGTAAAATTGTAAATCCTGTGTGCGTTTTGAAATGAGAAGCTCAATGTTTTTTAGTTTAAATTCACTCCATGCATGCGAACTAAAAGCGTATGTAAAGCTAAAAAGGGCATTTTTGCCTTGCTCTTTTTGCACAGGTGGAAGTTGGTAAAAGTCACCAACAAAAAGTAACCTCCCGTTAAATTTAGAAGCTTGCAAGCGATACCTTATCATCTCCATAAGATCAGAGCTTATCATTGAAATTTCATCGATCACAAGCAAATCACAACTATCAAGCATGGCTCTTAATGAGTTTAATTTACTCTTTTGACGCCTATCAAGAAGCCTTAACTCTTCATAGTTTTTACAAATTCCAAATTTAAAAAAACTATGCACACTCACACCACCGATCCCGACGGCGCTTATGCCCGTTGAGCCTAGTATGACGACATTTTTAAGGTTGCTTCGGTAGTGCTTGATAACAGCTTGTGTAAGGTAGCTCTTGCCAACCCCTCCGCCTCCTGTTAAAAAGATATTTGAGTTTTCAAGCAGTTTTAAAATTTGCTCTAACATCTATCAAAACATCTCCGGACGATACTCAAAGTGCATAGTATCAAAATGTTCCCATCTACCGCCCCAGATAAATTTATGCTTCTCAAAGGTATGAACTATAGCTTCTGGAATTTGATTTTTATACACTTTATGCCAGCGCCAGTAGTGGCTTTGTTTAACATTTACATCTATTGCGATACCGTAACTATGTGCACTCGGTCTATTTGTGCCGGCTATAACACGCCAATTAAAAGTCCCAGCGGGATCTTTTAGAAACTCAAGCAAAGACGGGTCTTGTTTAACAAGCTCGTTTAGCTCCTGACTAACGGCATTTAAAGCCTTAGCTGCACCGTTTTTTGAGTTAAATTTTAGCTTTAAACCTAAAAAATCCTTAAGCCACACAACGTCTGTTAAATTTTCTCTTACAGCCTCTTTGTTATCTCCGTAAATTTTACCCAAAAGCTCGTAGTTCCTACATCGTCCACTATCGTTTAAGGGCGCATTTAAGGGCATAAGAGCAGCATACGGCAAAGCGTTCATATCTTGCACATCAGCGCCAACACTACACTCGGAGTCTTTTTTTATAAAATCATTAAACACTATATGACTTTCATCGCTAAAATAAACTAAATTATCCTCGATCCTAACCCCATAAGCATCTTGTAGTTTTGATATCTTTTCTTTCATATCTATTTTGGAATTTAAAGGCAAAATTTCAGGTTTTTTGCCACTTGGGGTTTGCAAGATATTCATAGAAATCACCTTTGAAAGTAGCAAATTCTTATCATCTATATCACCTCTACCTTTGCCTATCTCAAGCGTTGTTAGCACCACGCCGCCCATAAGAGCACGTCCGTTATCTTTTGTCCTAACACCCCACGCATCATGCAAAGCAAGCACTCCTTCGTTGCTAGTTCCCACATAAAGCATAATGTGACCTGGAAGATGAAAAAGTGTCATATACGGCACGCCCTGCTCTTTTATGAGCTTGATCTTTTCTTTAGCATTTAAATTTTGCAGCTCTATCTTTTTTCCCATTTTAGCCTGCGCGCCAGAATTTCTAGGAAGCCAAAAGCCAAAGCTACTCATGAGATCTTTTAAAAATAATGAGCAGTCGCGAAGGTTATTTACCCCACCCCAGCCATAAGGCTGATTTAGTAGAGACTGGGATAAAATTCTTATATTTTCATCATCAAAAGCAAGGGGAAATTTACCGGAAACATGCTTTGAAATTTTATATTTTCTAACCCCTGCTCTTGTTATCACTTCTCCATAAAAATTCTCTTTATCCTCGGCGTTGAAACCAAGCAGCACCCCTACTCTTGCATAAAATAAAAACCCGCCCTCTAGGTCATAAACAGGCGTATTATCTATCTTTACAGCTAAGAAATTTTGCTTTTTATACTTACTGCTTTCTTGTTTGGTTAAAATTTTTATATCTTCTGACTTTATCCAGCCCCAAACCGTATCATCCTTAACGAATACCCAAGCTTTATCAAGTGAAAAATGCGATACAAAAAGTGGATGAGCTATGCTTAAGGTAGAAGACTGAGCATAGTCAAAGGGATAACCTTCTCCCGGAAGTTGTGGGTTGTAAAAAAGAGGGTCGCTGCTTGGGAAATTTCTTAGAGCAGTATTTGCGGTAGTTATGGCATGTGCTGATAATTTGCCAAATTCATTAAAATTTGCATTTTGTCTTTGCTTGTCAAACCAAGCCTTTTTTACCGGTCTAAAATTTGATCCAAAATAGCTTTTTTTCTCTGAAAATTTATATGTGTTAAATGCCCAAAACGCCTCATCCTGTTTTACATTTTTAACATTTATATCATAGACACTAAAGAGATTTTTCAAAAGATCGTCACCACTAAAACTAGCGCTAAGCATGCTCTGTGGAAGAAAATTTGCATCTTGAGGTAATTCAAAATCCAAAAGCGTGATACGACCTTTAAAAGTTTGGTCTAAACTAACTTGAGGCACTTTTTGAGAACAACCAAGTAAAAACAAAAGAAAAAAAACCGATAAAATTTTATTTTTCAAAAATTTTCCTTACATTATAGATTGAGCCGAGATTTTAACAAAAATTATAAAAATTCCACCTGATTTTATAGCAGATTTTAAACGATCTAATCATCTAAAAGCTGATCAAAATTTTCTTCGCTATATATTTTGATACCGCTACTTTTAAGCTCTTTTGCGCATACGCCATCGCCTTTTATCAAGGTTTTTGTAAAATTTCCATCATAAATTTCATCACTCCCACAACTTGGGATTCTTGCTTTTAATACGGCGATCTTACATTCGTTTAACCTAGCCAAGTCTAAACAAACTCTAGCACCAAAAATAAACTCATCCGTAACATCTAAGCCAGAAAATTTAGTCACAACTCTATCGTTTAAAATTTCAGCCGCCTCACGCGGAGTTTTAAGTCCTCCAAGCTCTTCGGGACAAATTTTTATAAGCTCGTATTTTTGTGCAAGTTTTGCTAATTTTAAATTTAAAGCATCACTACTATTATTTGTGCCGTCGTATTTGCAATTTTGCCCAAGCAGGCAAGCGCTGATTAGGATTTTTTCCACTTTATTTAAGCGCCTCTTTTAAAAATTCCTGCACATAAAGTTCTCTTAAAGCCATTGAAAATTTACCTATCTTTCCGCCGTTTATAGCTCTTCCGTCAGCCTTTATCACAGGAAGTAATATAAGCGTAGCAGCCGATATAAACACCTCGTCCGCCTCATAAACTTCACTCATGCTAAATTTTCTCTGCTCAACTTTTAATCCTGCCTGATCGGCTAATCTCAAAAGACGCTTACGGCGAATTCCTGGCAAAATTTCATTTGAAAGTGGTTTTGTTATTAAAACACCATCTTTTATGATAAATGCACTTGAACTACAACCCTCTGTCACGAAGCCATCTTCAACCATAAATCCCTCATGTGCGCCCTTTTTATGGGCTTCATTTTTCGCATAGCACTGAGCCAAAAGCGATATAGACTTGATGTCGCGTCGTTTCCAACGTATGTCATCTACACTTGCTACTTCTATGCCTGTTGTTGCTAGCGGATTACTTAAAATTTCTGCTTCATAGCAAAAAACAAACACACTTGGAGTTAAATTCTCTATAAAATAAAAATCCCTAGGAGCGGCGCCACGCGTAATCTGCATATATACACCGCCCTCTTTTAGGTTGTTTTTTGTGATTATTTCATATAAAATTTCTTCAAATTTTTCCTTATTATAAGGAAGTTTTAGCTCTATCTCTTTAAGGCTTCGTTCGAACCTAAGCCAGAAATCCTCTCTATCAACAAGACGAGAATTTATAACAGGAACTACCTCGTAAATCCCGTCTCCAAAGACAAAACCTCTGTCAAAAGCACTTACTTTAGCTTCCGATGCTTTGCAAAATTCTCCATTTAAAAAAACTATTTCCATGTTACTTCCCGCCATCTTTGCTCCTTTAAATTTTAGTAAAATTGTAGCAAATTTTACTCTATTTTAGGGTTTTTTGATATAATTGCGTTAAATTTTAATAAAATATTGGAACAAAATGAAAGAAAATTTAAAAAAATACATACTAGATAGCATCTTTGTCGTATCAAAACAACCAGTTCTTTTTAGGGATTTACTTGAAGCAAACTGCCTTTTTAACGAAGGCATGTTAGTAGACGGCGCAAAACTAAATTTCAAATTCAGACACTCTAAAACATATAAAATTTATGCACTCATATGCATATTGTTTCTTTTCCCATTACTTGTGTTAACCCATCATTTTTTATCAAATATCGATGCGCATATTTCTATTTTAGTTACCGTTGCGGTTACATCCGTTGTTTTTATAGGTTTTGATATGTTTAAGGTTTGGGCGAGAAAAGAAAAAAGCCGCGAACTTATCAAAAAAGCTTGGGCGGTGCATTTTCCATACTTTACTTATGAGAAATACTCAACAAAAGTAGAAGAAATTTATAACGAAGCGATAAAAAATGACATACCTAAAAAAGAGCTTGAGCAATACGTTCTTGAAAAACTTATCTTACAAAAGGAAAGCGCCGAATAACTACTTCCATTGCGGATCTTGCAGTGGGTTTAGAATTTGATTTTTGTAGCGAAGGTTTTCAAGCCTGGTATTTAAAGCCTTATACTCTTCTAATAAAACATCGCGTTTTCCGCTTATCTCGGCTATATCGCGACTCAAATAATAAATTTGATTTGCTATATAAATTTTAGGTAACAACAATCCAAGTGCAACAAACATCGCAAGATAGACCATTACTAGTGTTTTAAAGCTTAAATTTTGTTCGTGCTTTTGCTCTTCGTCATGAAGCTCAAGTAGTTCTACTTTTTCATCCATTATCTACCCTTTAAACTCAAAAACACGCATTTTAGCACAACTACTACGAGAATTAACAGCTATCTCTTCCTTGCTTGGCGTTATGGCTTTTTTGGTTAAAATTTTACCCAAAGCATGGTTGCCCCCGCACTCACATCTTATAGCAAAAGATGGACATATGCACTCCTTTGCCCACTCTTTAAATGTATTTTTTACAATCCTATCTTCAAGAGAATGAAAGCTAATTATCGCCACTTTGCAACCATTAAACTTAGCGTTTTTAATGCTTTCAAGAAGCATTTCAAGCTCACCTAGCTCGTTATTTACCTCTATCCTAATTGCTTGACAAACAAGTATAGCAGGGCTTACGCTTCTTCCTTTTATCGGTCTTGTGCCAACTATACTGGCCAACTCTTTTGCGCTTGTTATGGCTTTTGTTTTTCTAGCTTCAATGATTTTTTGGGCTATAAAATTTGCATTTGTAAGCTCTGCGTATTTGTATAAAATTTCAGCTAGTTTTTCTTTATTATAACTATTTATAACATCATATGCACTTAGTCCGTCAGATTGATTCATGCGCATATCAAGAGTGTCGGAATTTATACTAAAGCCTCGATCGTTTTTATCAAGCTGAAGAGAGCTAACTCCTATATCAGCAAGCAGTCCTTTAACATTTTTTTTGTCATTTTGATCAAGAATTTGAATTAATTCAGAAAATTTACTCTTATAAATTCTAACTCGCTCACCAAATTCAGATAGTTTTTTTTTGGAAAATTCTATCGCCTCATCATCTCTATCGCAAGCTATAAGGTTTAAATTTGAATTTGCTTTTAGTAGTGCCGACGAATGTCCTCCATATCCTAAAGTGCAATCTATAAAATTACCTTTAGTATCCTTAAAAACATCCAAAACTTCTTCTAGTAAAACGCTAACATGTGGGCTTTGCAAAATATTTTCTTCCTTTAAATTTAATTATAAATTTATCTAATCTTTACTTAAAAAGTAATTTTATGTAAAATTTTATGTAGTTTTATTATAATTAAGCCAAAAAAGGATAAAAATGGAACTCCAGCACTCCATAAATGAGCTAAAAAAGATTTCACTTTCGATGTTTAGAAAAAATTTCCTAGGCGTTTTTCATGGCTCTATCTCGGCAAGAGTAGAGAGAAATCAATTTCTTATCAATAAACAAAATGCAATATTTGACGACATTAAAGATAGTGATTTGACGCTACTATTTTCAAAGAAGGACTATCGTTGGAATGAAGCAAGCATGGATGCATATATACACCTAAACATATACAAAAACATAAACGAAGCAAAATTTATATGCTACGCCATGCCTCCTTACACAACAGCCTATGCCATGAAACATGACAAAATCGAGCCAAAAGACTATTTTGGGTATATGAAATTTCATCAAATTCATGTTTATGCGCCAAAGCAATTTGAAGACTGGTATGAACGAGCAGAAACCGAAATTTATCGTTACATGCTTGAAAAAAATACAAACATCGTAGTTATAAAAGGATATGGAATTTACGCTTTTAGTCGCACACCACAGCAGCTAGCAAAGGAAATAGCGATACTAGAAAATAGTTGCAAACTTTTATATTTGTCAAATTATTACGAAAAATTTTCAAACGAATTATACTAACACTCTTTGAAAAATGTTAGTAATTTTTGGCAATATAAACCGCATTAAAAGCTCGTTTTTAAGGTTACTTAAGACTATTTTTAGTAAAATAGCACATAATTTTCGTTAGTGATTAAAAAGGATTAAAATTCATGATAACTTGGATGCAAAAAAATAAAAAATATTTAGTTGTAACAATATGGATAAGCGTTATCGCTTTTGTCGGAGCAGGCTTTGTAGGATGGGGTGCTTACGACCTAAACAACAACAGAGCGACATCAGTGGCAACCGTTGGTCATAGAAACATTAGCGTTCAAGAACTTCAACAAAAGTATAATCAAATTTATGACTATTACAGCAACATATTTGACGGTCAATTTACTCAAGAAAAAGCCGAAGAGATAGGTCTTGAAAATATAGCTATGCAAGCTGTCATACAAGATAACTTGCTACTAAATTTTGCCGATGATATTGGTCTTAGCGTTAGTGATGAAGATGTTTTAAAATACATCGTTGCTGATCCATCTTTTCAAACAGACGGAGCATTTAATAAAAATTTATACTACGATGTATTAAGGCGTGCAAGGATTAATCCAAACGACTATGAAAAGAATTTAAAACGCCAAATACTTATGGATAAGATAAATTTCATACTAAAAACAACAGCAACACAAAAAGATATCGAACTTATGAATGCAGCGTTTTTTATGCAAGACAGAGTTGCCGTTGAGATAATCAAATCTGACAAAAATGAAATCACAATCAACGAAGATGAGCTAAAACAACTGTGGGAAAATAACAAAAACAACTATATGACCGACACTCTTTACGGCTTACAAACTCTATATATCGAGTCAAATGACATTGATGTAAATGCAACAGAACTAACAGCTTACTATAACGATAACAAAGATAAATACAAAGATAGTGACGACAAAATCATCGCTTTTGAAAATGCAAAAGAGCAAGTTTTGAAAGACTACAGCCTAGAAAAAAACAAAACACAAGCGCTAGAAAAATACATTGCCGTAAAAAAAGGTGAAATTTCAACAGACAGCGAGATATATATAACTGAAAATAACGCAACTTTTGATATGCAAGAGATCAAAGAGGCAAATCTTGGCGAGACAATCAAGCCTTTTATCTATCAAAACGGCTACCTTATAACAAAGATCAAAAGCATCACGCCTCCTCAGCCTATGAGCTTTGAAGCAGCTAGAGAGCAGGTGCTAGAAATTTATAAATTTGACAAATCAAAAGAGATACTTGAGAGCAAAACAAAAGCAGCATTAGCAAATTTCAAAGGCAAAGATATTGGCTTTATTAGCAGAGATTTAAACCAAACTATAGATGGTTTAGAGATACATGAAGCACAAGCTTTTGTTAGTCAACTGTTAGAGTCGCCAAACAAAAAAGGTTACATTGTATTAGATGATAAAGCTGTTATTTACGAGATTTTGGAACAAAAGTTGCTTACTAACAATATAAATAACAACTACAAACAGCTTGTTGAACAAAATATTGCGAATCTTAAAAATAGTGAGCTTATGCAAGATTTGACAAACGAACTGCAAAAGCGTTATGTAGTTAAAGAATACATCAAAAGGTAATTGTTTTGAGTACTAGAATTTTAGGTATAGATGTCGGCTCGTTTCAGATATGTGCTGTTATAGCTCAGCATGATGAAAACGGAATTCGGGTTATAGGCATAGGCACAGAAAAGACACAAGGTATCAAAAAAGGCGTCATTACAAATATAGAACTTGCATCAAAATCAATAAAAAATGCACTTCAAGAAGCACAAAGAGTAGCCGGCACACAGTATGAAAAAGTTATAGTTTCACTATCTGGTGCATACACTAAAAGCGTAGATAGTAGCGGTGTGGTAAATGTACCAAATCATGAAATAGGCATACGAGAGATAGAAAGATCCATGCAAATGGCTGACCATACGGCAAATATACCTAGTGAATACGAAAAACTCCATGTCTTGCCTTATAATTTTAAAGTAGACGGACAAGAGCATATTGAAGACCCAATAGGTATGAACGGAACTAGACTTGAAGTTCAAACACATATCGTAACCGTGCAAAAATCAGCACTAAGCAACCTAAGAAAAGCGATCAGCTCTGTAGGAATTCAAATAGATAATATCGTCTTGTCAGGATACGCTTCAGCCATTGCAACACTTACCGAAGATGAAAAAGAGCTCGGGGTAGTGCTTATCGACATGGGCGGTGCCACTTGCAACATGGTTATCCACTCTGGAAATTCTATTAGATATAATGAATTTTTAGGTGTAGGATCAGCAAACATAACAAACGATCTATCTATGGCGCTACATACTCCTTTACCAAAAGCCGAGGAGATAAAGATAAATTACGGTGCATTGATAAATAAATCCGTAGATCTTATTGAGCTTCCCATTCTTGGAGATGAAAGTAAAACTCACGAGGTTTCACTTGATATCATATCAAACGTAATTTACGCAAGAGCCGAAGAAACACTTATGATACTTGCTAAAATTTTAGAGGATAGTGGCTATAAAGATCTTATAGGCGCTGGAGTAGTTATCACCGGCGGTATGACAAAACTTGAAGGATTAAGAGATCTTGCGTCTGCTATATTTGACAAAATGCCTGTTCGCATAGCAAAACCAAAAGAGACTGAAGGACTCTATGAGATACTTAGAGAGCCTGCCAACTCTTGCGCTATAGGTCTTTGTATGTATGGAGCTGGCGAATTTACATCATACGAGATAGACTCTGAAAAGCGCATGAGATACCACGGGGAAATTATCTCAAAACCAAAAAATAGCTTTAATAAAATTTTTGAAGAAGAAAACGTAAAAGAAGATATAAATTTAAGAAATAAAACTTTTAATCCGTTTGAAGATGAAGGTGTGGAAATAATCGGCAATGAACAAAAGGATTTGGAGCAAAGAGTTGTTAAAAACGAACTTGCTAATATTGCCGATATAAGCAAACAAGATAAACAGCCAAATATCTTTACCAAATTTTGGCAACGACTTACACAATTATTTTAAGGAGAATTTCTAAAATGAGCAGCTTTACAGTAGAAGAAAATAAAAGTATATATGGCGCTAAGATAAAAGTTATAGGCGTAGGCGGCGGCGGCGGAAATATGATAAATCATATGATAAGAGAAAATAGCGCTTTAAATATTGATTTGATAGTGGCAAATACGGACGCTCAAGCACTTGAAAATTCTCCTGCACACACTACAATCCAGCTTGGCGAGAAAAAAACAAAAGGGCTAGGAGCCGGCATGAGACCTGAGGTTGGCAAAGAAGCCGCTCAAGAAAGCTACGATGAGATAAAAAGCGCACTTGAAACTTCAGATATCGTCTTTATTGCTTCTGGTCTTGGTGGCGGTACAGGAACCGGAGCCGCTCCTATTGTAGCACAGGCCGCAAAAGAAGTTGGTGCTCTAACGGTAGCAGTGGTCACTATACCTTTTATGTTTGAGGGCAAAAAGCGTCGCAAACTAGCCGAAATAGGACTAAGTGAACTTCGTAAAGAAAGCGACTCGATAGTTGTTATACCTAATGATAAACTTCTAACTTTGATAGATAAAAAAGCTGGCATAAAAGAAAGCTTTGAAATAGTTGATAACGTGTTAGCACGTGCCGTTAGTGGCATGAGTACCATAGTCCTAGACTCAGGCAAAAGCGATATCAACCTTGACTTTGCCGATGTTAGAACTGTTATGAGCCATAGAGGTATGGCGCTAATGGGCGTAGGCGAGGCAGAGGGCGAAGATGCTGCTCAAGAGGCTATGAAAAACGCTATCCAATCACCTCTTCTTGACAATATGAGTATAAACGGCGCCATGGGTGTTCTAGTGCACTTTAGGATCAATCCTACTTGCCCTCTAAGCGACATTCATGAAGCTATGGCTATCATACAAGATGCGGCTGATGAAGATGCCGATATCGTATTTGGTACTACAACTGACGAAGATGCGGCAAACAATAAAGTCCAAGTTACAATAGTTGCAACAGGCTTTCAGTCAGCCAAAGAAGAGATAGAAGAAAAAAAGGAAGTCGAAAGCCTAAATGAAGCCATAAAAAAGGAGAGGATCCTAAGACTTCAAAAAGTAAGCGGCGGATACAATAGCGAAGACTACATGGCGCAACTTGACGTTCCATCATATATGCGTCATCAAATGGACTAAAAAACACATAAAATTCTTCTTAATAAATTTAAAAGGGGTTTATCTCCTTTTAAATTTCATATAGCCCACTCAAGCAAGCGCCATTTTTTAAAATCGCATTTTATATCGCTTCATTCTATTTTATATTGTTTTTATGCTTAGATCATCGTTTGTAGTTATAGCCAAAACTTATAGCAAGTAACTAGGGTTAGTTTTATTTAAACTTATATTTATTAAGATATTCGACAACCACGCAAAGCAGTTTATTAATATACAAAATCAGTGAAATTTATAAAAATAAATACTAACTAGACACAAGGTTTGCATTGAAAAGTTGGGAGTTAATTTTATTTTCAACTGCCAACTTGTTTGCCTATAGAAGTAAACACTCGTAAATAACTTAAGCTCCTAAAGCCTTTTTGACCTCGTCGCTAGCCATCTGTATCGTCCACACGGGCTCCCATACAAGATCTATGTCGCACTCTTTTATACCATCTACTCTAAGAACTGCGTCATTTACCCAGCCAAGTATAAGCTCATGAAGAGGACAAGAGCGAGTTGAAAGCGTCATTATAACTTTTGCTTTATCCTCATCCACCACAACATCGTATATCAACCCCAAAGAAACTATGTTAAACCCGACCTCAGGATCAACTATCGTCGAAAGCTCTTTATAAATTTTATCTTTCATGGTTTACTCCAAATTTTATAAATTTAAAAATATGCACTACATTAAACGCAACCAAAGTAGTACTAATTAGCAAACAAACAAGTGCGATATATTTGATATCAAACACATATGCCACCAAAGCTGCTACATTAAAAAATATCGCAATATATGCAGGTTTTTTAACCACCATATCGTCCAATAAAGGGACTTTTGTTTTACCGACAAACGGTGCTATATAATGATACCAGATCAAAAATGGAGCGATCTTATATAAATGCGCAACTATAAAAGCATACAAAAATCCAAAAAATAGAAAAAATACCGCAATATCAATCCGCGTAGAATTTATGAAAGCGCAAAAGAACACAAATGCTACAAGCGATATAAAAACATTAATATTCCAATAATCAAATGCCTTTCTTACACGCTTTTTAAGTATCAAAAGAGCCTCTAGTATAAAACAAAGTGCCGCAACAACAAACGACAAAAGCGCAAATTTCATATCAAAACAAAGCAACACTCCACTCATTACGTAAAATATCAACGAAGTCCTACTTAGTATAAATTTTAAATCATGCACAAGCGCAAACATAGGTAAAAGCACGCTTGCTACGCCTACTATTATAAAAAATATAAATCCAAGCACAAAATAAACATGATATCTAAGTAGCAGTTCGAAATCAAAATTCAAAAACCCAAACATACTTAAAAACAAACATGTACCAAGACAGATACCCATAAACAAAAATACCGACGAACATAAAAGTGCCGTTGCGGCAAAATTTCGCTTTTGGTTTTTTATAAAACTTAAAAAATAAGTCACGCAAAAAAACATAAGCGAGGCAAATAGCAAAAAAGCGCCAACATATGTGATCGAATTTTCATCAAACACTAGCCCAAAACCAAAACAAAGCGTGGCTATGACATAAATAGTTAAATTTAAAATAGCTCCATTTATGGTAAAAAACGGTTTTTCAAGTATCACGGAAGTTAATTGATAAAGTGAACCGATAATTATGCTCATAACAAAACCTACCAAATAAATATGCACAAATCCAGCCGTAGTAAAAGCTGTTGGCGTATCAAAATTTGCCATCAAAAAAGCAAAGATACTAACGATCAAAAATAAAATTCCAACGATAAAGTAACCACCAACTAGCTTAAAAGGTGGTGCAAATGTATTTAAAAGCATCTCTTATCCATGGCATGTTTGGTTAAAATCAAAGCCCTCAAGCGAAGCTCCATCTTTTAAACTAAAAGTAAGCTTTACTTGCTCTCCTTCTAAATTTTCACTAATCACATAAAAATTTTTCTCAATCTTTGGTATAAGACCTGCTGGAAATTTGTGATTTATCATTACGATTTTAGTGTTTTTATCTGCAAATTTTAAAGCCAACATCGCGTTTAACATGGGCTCTGGCGGCACGCAAGCACGTGTATCAAAACCTATATATTTTTCATCATCTTTTTGGGTTTTAAAAAAATCCACCGTAGCACCTTTAGGTGAAAATTTTTGCCAATCCTTAAAATAATCCATCTTAGCTCCTTATTAAATTTACGATAATTATACTCTGATTTATTTTGTTAAGCATTGATTAAACTCAATGAGTTTTATGTTTTATTTTAAGTTAATTTAGTTACAATTATTTTTAAATATTAAATTATAAGGTGTTAAAATGAGAAATTTAAGTATAGCTAAAAAGCTAACATTAAGCGTTCTTGCCATTCTTGTGGTCAGTTTTGTTGTTCTTCAGGCGATAATCATACAAGAATTTAAACAAACCACCCAGGAACAGGCTCTAAAAAGCCTTAAGATGATTAGCGAATCGGTGTTTTTCTCATTACGCTCAGCAATGAACACAGGCGATAGAGACGCCATGAGAGAGGCTCTTGAAACAAACTCAAAAATAGAAAATATAAGAAATATAAGAGTTTTTAGAGCACAAGAAGTTAGTGAAATGTTTGGTCTTGAAAAAGTAGTTAGCACCGAAAAGGAGATAAACGAGCAGTTTACATCACCAAACGATAAAAATATAAACGTTCAAACAAAAGATGAGCACTACCTAAGACTTATAAGACCTCTAAAAGCAACTAACGACTGCCTTGCCTGTCATGCTACCTCAAAAGAAAATGATGTCCTTGGTGTTCTTGATATGTCTTACTCGATGGAGGAATTTAACGGATATATCCAAAATAAAACATGGGTCTTTTTAAGTATTTTTACCGTTATTTTGATCGCTACCCTACTTTTTATGCTATTTATCATAAAAAAAGTTGTTATAAACCCGTTAAAGCTGCTTTCCTATAGAACAAAAGATCTAACAAACGGAGAGGGTGATCTAAAAAGCAGGATACCCATCTCAAGTAACGACGAGATAGGTGAAGTTAGTAACAACATAAATATCTTTATCAAACAAATAGCCGATATAGTAAAACGCATACAAGATGGTGCAGATGAGATAAAATCGCAAATCTTAACACTAAGAAACAGCTCGCTAGACCTTGATAAAAGCTCTCAAGACGGAAGAGAGCAAGCTATGCGTTCACATAACTTTACAAAAGACATAGATGATGATTTCGTGCAAACAAAGCAGATGACCGAAAACGCAGTTTTGCTAAGTAACGACTCTAATAAAAAGCTAGATACTGTTATAGATTTGCTAGAGCATGTAGTAGACGACATTAATGCCGCTAGTAAAAACGAGCAAATCCTAGCCGATAAAACAACGCAAGTAGCTACAGAAAGTAAAAATATAGATCAAATTTTAGGTATCATAAATGAAATTTCAGACAGGACAAACCTTCTTGCGCTAAACGCAGCTATCGAAGCCGCAAGAGCCGGAGAGTATGGCAGAGGATTTGCTGTAGTTGCTGAAGAAGTGCGAACTCTTGCCGAGCAGACAAACCAGCAAATAGATGACATCTCAAAAAATTCAAGAAGTATTATCTCAAGAGTAAATGAGCTAAACGACTCCTTAAAAGAGAATTCAAGAAGTATTAAAAAATTAAGCAACAATGCAAGCGAACTAAGAGCAATCGCAGCACAAGCTCAAAATGCAAATACTAACTCGATCGAGATGGCAAAAAGCATAGAAGAAAGAACGGATCACAGTAAAGAAAACATAACCGAACTTTTAGCTCAAAGTAAAAAATCAGTCCAATTAGCCGAACTTAACGAGCACACAGCACAACGCCTTTTAGAGGTCGCAAACTCACTTGACGCCATATCCCAAAGCTTTAAAATGGACTTAAATAAATTTAAAGTCTAGCTCTTTTAAATTTGCCATACTGTAATATAAGCTAGGGCGAATTTAGTTTATTACGGGGTTAAATTTTATTTTCTTTAAGCAGAATGTAGATGAGTGGGTTCATCGTAGTTTCGCCACGTGCGGCGCACAACACAACATCTTCAAAAAAATAATCACTCGTGCCATAGCTTCTAAATTCATACGCACCAAATCCAAACATCATCGGCGTCATCTCAACCCTAGAATACCAAGCCCTTCTTGCATCGATATACTTCTCGCTATCTTGCGAATAAACCCAAAGCATAATGTCATCTTTATTTTTCTGACGCATAAGCCAGATAAATGAATTGCCGATATCGTTAAAAAAGTAAGTATCACCGTTTGGCATTACAGCTTGAGCCGTATTATAAAGATCGGCGATAAGCGTCTTGCTTTCTGTGCAAAGGTATTTTCCAAGCTCGATCTCAAGTGGTTTTTTCTCAAGATTTCCATGCCTGACTACAACACTACCCTCCTTTACGTCAATACTAACATAAAGCAAGGTAAAAACACAAAAAAGAAGAGTGAGCGCAAAAATTTTCTTTATCATAGCAACACTCCGATCGTAAAGTAGTATTTTGCAACATAAAACGAGCATATAGCCACATTTATAAGTAGCCAAAACGACGAAAGGCGAAGTAAATGAGTGTAGTCATATCCCGTGATAAGCTCGACCAAAAAAGGAGTAATACCGTAAAAAATTCCCAAAAACAGCGAACCCCAGATAAGATAACCAATGTAATAATACTCGCCCATTAACATACAATACGGGCATTTGTGATTAGGCTGTTCATAGACATAAAGCCCAAAAAAGTAAGTTATAGCATAATAAGCGATAAATAAAAACAATAAATTTAAGGCAAAACTAGCCATTGACTGCTTTAAAAAATTTAAAACCGCGATAGAGGCAAATATAACATAAAAAAACATCGCTAACATCGCTTGAGTGTAGCCAAAAGGTAGTTTAGGAGCTTGAAAAACAACAGAACAACAAAAAACAGGAACACTTAAAGGTATGTTTGTAAAAAACAAAATTTCAAGCACAAATTCACCCAAAATAGCACAAAACAGTATGCTAAAGATGATGTATTTTCGCTTTAAAAACGGAAAATTTATCGCTTTTAAGTCAAGATAGTTTACAACAAGCCAAAGTCCAAGTCCAAATATAAGCAAGAGTTTTAGTAAAAACAGTATATTGCCGTATTCGTTTGAGCCGATAACTCCTGCCGAGCACATAGCGCCAGGCACTACGGAAGAGAGTTTATTTAACGAAAGAGCAAAGAAAACAAACAAGATAATCTTGCAAAATATAGTAAAAAACAAGATCGTATTTACAAGATAATTATGCTTTTCAAGAGTGTATTGTAAATTTGTAGTTGCATTAAAGTCCCAGTAGCGTAAAATGCGCACGATATAAAACTGTGAGATAGCCATCAAAACGATAACTATAAGCTCGGCAAACAAAAACGCAATTACATCATTTGATAAAAATACACTCATAAAATTTCACCGTTTTTAACATCAACGATCTCATCTACAAAGTCCAAATCATCAAATAAAATATCATGAGTTGCTACTATAACCGTCTTTTTTAACTCTTTAAATTTCTTAAGCATCTGGATAAAAACAAGAGAATTTTGTTTATCCAAATTTGCGGTCGGCTCATCGGCTAGTATAATGCTTGGCTCCATAACAAGTGCTCTTGCTATAGCGCATCTTTGCTTTTCGCCTCCGCTTAGGCTTGATATATTTTGATCTTTTTTGTGAGCTATATTTGCTATTTGCATAGCTTTTTGCACCATCTCTTCAGTTTGTGACTTGCTAAGACTTAATATACTTAGCGGGGCTTTTACGTTATCTTTAACACTTAGTCCCTCAAGTAAATTAAAACTTTGAAAGACAAATCCTATCTGTGTATGACGGATATTTGAAGCCATGATATCAGGAAGCTTTGAAACATTTTGTCTGTTTATTAAAATTTCGCCGCTACTTGGCTTTGATAGCCCCCCAATAAGTGAAAGCAACGTGCTTTTACCACTTCCGCTCACTCCTTTTAATATCACCAGATCACCGCTCTTTATGCTTAAATTTATATTTTTTAAAGCATAAAATTCATTTGTTTCACCCTCGTGGTAAATTTTATTTAGATTAGATACTTCTACTGCGTTCATTTTACTGCCTCACTCATATCTGCTATAGCTATACGCCACGATGGTATGATAACAAATGCTAAAAACGGTATCACACTAAACAAAAATATAAGAAACAGCATATTAAAGTCAACAATAGGCGTAAACGTAACTGAATTTTCAATCTCAAGTCCCAAAAAAACATTACGCAATAATGGAGCGTTAAAGATAAAAATATAAATATAAGCAAGTGCCACACCTAGCAAAAAGGCACTCGTTGCCACTGTAAAATTTTGTATAAATTTTAATGCAATTATGTCTTTGATCGCATATCCGATACTTCGCAAGATGGCGATCTCTCGCTTTTTTGAGCCGTATGCTAATGAAATTTGGTTTTTAAGTAGTATGAAAAACGAGATCATA
This sequence comes from Campylobacter sp. 7477a, assembly GCF_014892335.1. NCBI lineage: Bacteria > Pseudomonadati > Campylobacterota > Epsilonproteobacteria > Campylobacterales > Campylobacteraceae > Campylobacter > Campylobacter sp. 7477a. The sequence goes on along the minus strand of NZ_JADBJH010000007.1, from coordinate 58,304 downwards.
GCCGCCGAATAAATCACCATAAAAATTCCACCCTTATAATAATAAAGATGTCTTATATCAGAAATTCTATCCTCCATGCTAAGTGCTTGTGTGTTTGGGTATAAATTTGAGATACTAAGTGCTACTTGACTTATCTCGTTCTCGTTTGGAACATCGACATAAATTTTTGTGTATTCGCCCTCTTCCAGGCTCAACACCGCTCGTGCGGTTGTGGGATTTAGATAGATGACATCGTTTGTGATGATATTACTACTATGCGAAGCGGTTTTGTTTATCTTGATAGGAATTAAAGCGTGTTCTGTTAAAAAGTTAAATACATCTTCATAGTAAAGCTCTGCCATCTCCCTTTTTACACCCTCGCCTATTATCATCTCGTTTTCATCAAGCTCATCTAAGCCAATTATATGAAACCAAATTCTTTTTTGTCCAAAGTAGTAATACCCATCCACAACGCCCCACGCATCACTTACGCCGTTTATGCGCTTTATGTCATAGATATAACCGTCATGCATGGTGTCCTTTTTACCGGCTCTTACTGCCTCCACGACAACACTTGGAGAGTTTTGTATACTAAGACTTAGGTCGTTTTGAATAGAACTTGATATAAACAAAACCGAACTTAAAATAAAAACTATAAAGGTAAAAATAATAAAGCTAAAAGCATGATCGGCTCTATCTTTATAAAGTAGTTTTATGGCGTAGTCGATAAAATTTTTACTTACCATAGACAAATTCCTTGTATTTTGGACTTTTAAAAACTATCGAAGCTCTTACGTCTTTGACTTTTTTAGAGATATTTTCCAGCTCATCACTTCTAGTTTTATCATCAAAATTTATATAATGCAATCCGATAAAAGCATAAACAACACTAAAAACTACAGTTAAAATACCTAAAAATTTCATAACCCTTTTAACATTTCTTCCGTTATATCTTCAAATTTTAAGATCTGCTTGCCTGCATGATCTTTTGCAAAATTTATGGCCTCGTTTTGACTTGCAAATGGGATTAACTCATCACCCATAGGGCCAAAGACATTTGAGCCGACTACAAAATACGCGTTTTTGGCATCTATCTTATGAAGCTTGTAATAATCACTCACAAATAATTTATTGAAATTTTTATTGTTTTTAAAGTAATACTTCATCATGTCTTTAACACCGTCAAAATAAAACTTTTCGCTATCTGCTTCTATCATCGCAGCCCATTGTGGGTTTTTAGCTACAAACATCCCACATATCGGACATCTTGCATCTTTTGGAACGACGATCTTTTCAGCTTTTTTAACCACATTTACATTTTTTGGTTCATCCCAGATATAAAGTGCTGCCGCTTGTAAGTCGCCATCGGCTGAAATTTGACAGAACTTTTTGAGGTCGTCTTTTAAAAGCGCGATACTTTCATAAATGTTTTTATCGACTTTTGTGCATTTGGTTTCATAAATTTCTTTACCTTTTGCATAAACTCCGCCCTCGCGTTTTGCTTTTATCATCTTCATGTCACTTACAAAGTCTTTTCCTGCTACCTCATAAGCCTTTTCAAAACTCATTATCTCGCCACCGTTTCTAGCTTGAAACTCTTTAGCATCATCTTCGGTTAAAAATGAGTATTTACTGTTTTGCGTCATCGTTCCTTTCATTCGACTACCGACAACATAGTAAGCCTTGCTGGCATCGATAAAATTTAAATTCTTTGTATCAACAACCATGACATCTTTTGGCATAGTTCCCTTTGTGGCCTCATGAAGACAGTGCATTGAGCAGTATTGTTTACCGTTGTGAGTATGATTTGTTTTATAAAATTTAGCCAAATCCATCCCGCAATTAGGACAATACTCTTTTGCATTTCCCTGCATGATAAGAGTTGATTTATCAGGCTCTACACTTTGAAACATTGCCGCTTGCAACGCTCCAACGATACAAGCAAGTATCATAAATTTTTTCATACCAACTCCTTTATTTCATAAGTTGTTCTAAAATTTTTGCATTCTCACAAGCTTCTACAAGCCCGCCGTCACAACTTTTCTTAAAAAAGTTTTTAGCCTTTTCGTTATCGGCTTTTACACCTTTGCCCTCAGCATACATTATGGCAATATCATTACAACCTTTTGCATAGCCTAGATTACAAGACTTTTCAAAGCTCTTTGCTGCTTGCTCGTAGTTTTGACTTGTGCCTTGAGCTAGCGCATACAAGTAGCCAAGGTTATCACATGCCATACCGATACCTCCGTTGCATGCCTTTTCGTAAAAGCTTTTTGCCTTTTTGTAGTCTTTTTCTACGCCGTTTCCTTGGTTATAAAGATAGCCAAGGTTATTACATCCCATCATATCTTCGTAATTACAAGCTTTAGTGTATAGTTCGATCGCCTTTTTAAAATCACGCTCCACTCCTGCACCATTTGCATAAAGCAGCCCAAGCGAGGTGCATCCTTCGTTATCTTTACAAGCTTTGTCGTAAAACTGCGCTGCTTTTGTAAAGTTTTGGTCAACACCTTGACCGCTTTCATGCATATATGCAAGGTTGTTGCAAGCTAAAGCAAAATTCATCTTACAAGCTCTATCGTATAAATTTACAGCTTTGACAAAGTCCTTTGCTACGCCACCTGTTCCCTCATAATACACAACCGCAAGGTTATAACACCCAGATGCCTTTTTATCCTCTTCGCAAGCTTTTTCATAAATTTCTACTAATTTTTTATGATCTCCGCTTTGCTGCGCCTCAATGCCCTTTTTTATAAAACCGGCATTTGCCAATACCGCCAAGATCAATACCAAAACAAGCTTCTTCACCTTCTCTCCTTTTATATAGCTTTTACTTCTCGCCCTCTATAAGCAAAAACAGCGAGTAAGATCACAAATGTCAAAATAAAATATATAAATTTAGGCACTCCCATAGCATCACCGCTAGCATATGAATGCATGCCCGTTAAATAAAAATTCACACCAAAATACGTCATCACGATACTAGCGTAAGATATCATCGAAGATACGCAAAAAGTATATATGTTATTAAATTTAGAAATAAACCTCAAATGCAAAACGATAGCATAAACAACAATGGAAACAAACGACCAAGTCTCTTTACTATCCCATCCCCAGTAGCGGCCCCAGCTCTCATTAGCCCAAATTCCACCAAAGAAATTTCCAACCGTAAGCATAGAAAGTCCAACTATCAAGCTTATCTCATTTATAGCTGTGATGTAGCGAATTTGATCATTTAAACGTTCTTTGTTTTTGCCATTTTTTAATATCATTAATACAAGAGATAAAATTCCAAGCAAACACCCAAGACCCAAAAAGCCGTAACTCGCCGTAATAATCGAAACATGTATGCTTAGCCAATAAGACTTTAACACCGGAACTAAATTTGTTATTTGAGGGTTAACAAAACTCATGTGCGCCACAAGCATCACAACACTTGCAAGTAGCGACGCAGCACAGAGCGTAAGAAGCGAGCTTCTAAAAAACACCACTCCGGCTAGTGCAGCCGACCAACCTATATAAATCATGCTCTCATAACTATCGCTCCATGGCGCATGTCCTGCGATATACCAACGAAGAGCTAGACCAAAAGTATGAGCTGCAAATCCAAAAACAAATAGCCAAAAAGATATTTTTTTAATACCTTTATAATTCCCGCCCGTAAGTATCTCGGATAATGCCAAAATAAGTAAAATTCCGCCAAATACCATATAAAAATAAACAAGCTTTTTAAAAATTTCAAGTTTATTATAAGCAACCTCGGCTTTTATCTGAAATTCACTCGGTAAGATGTGTGCCGATACTTCTCTTTGGTAGTTTTTAAGCTGTGAAAGCGCAAAATTTGCCTTTGTCCAGTCGTTTTTATAAATACCCTCTCCAAGAGAAGAGATATAGTCATTTAAAAGCATTTTCACCTCTTTGGCTACGCCGGGATTAGCAAATGCATCGTTTGAAGAAAGCCATCTATCGCTCTGATCGTTTGGTATCGGTATAAATTTAAAAAATACACCTTTAAGAGCTAAGTATGCAACATTTATACGCTCATCAAATTTGACCATTTCGTTATCAAATTTAGAACGTTGCGAGGCTGGTTTGGCATTTGCCTCATCGCTTTGACTCATTAGCTTATATTCGCCCTTTTCATCAAACATAAAACTAAAACTAACAAAATTTTCACTCTCGTTTAAATTTAGAACTTTTTTAATATCGCTATTTTTAATCTTTATGATCTTTAGATCCTGCCAGAGCGTAGGGTTTATACTCATGCCCAAAATTATTTGCTCTGCGCTTAAACCAAATAAAGAATTTTGACCTGCAAATTTACTTACTATCTCATTAGCTTCCGTGCTCATCGGCTTTATGCGCCCCATGAAGTCTTGCACTAAAAGCTCTGCAAAAACACCGTTTGCATGAGATCTTGTAAATTTACCAAACTGTTTTAGATCATCATTTGCATATAAATTTGAATTGGTCACAAAAACAAGAGCAAAGATAAATAAAGTGGCGTTATTTTTTATAAATTTTGCAAGTTTCATAAAGCGTGAATTTTTGGTAAAAAAGTTAGCTACAAAACCAAAACAAAGCAAGAAATACCCTACATAAGTAGGAATTTTACCAGGGTCTTTATTTACCTCCAAAACAGTTCCCTGCTCGTCTTTGTCATACGAGGATTGAAAAAGCTTATAACCGCTAAAATTTAAAGGGCTATTCATAAAAATTTTATAGTCCATTACTTTTTTATCGTCTTGCAAAACCTCAACACTGCTTGAGTAAGACGACGCACTTTGTGATCCTGGGTAGCGCTCTAGCTCAAAGTCGTTAAGCTTTACGGAAAACGGCAATGTCACTAGTTTTGATCCCCATGCAAGCATTATTTGCTTGCCATCTTGCTCGATAACTTGTGGTTCTCCAAGCCAGCCTACTCCACCCCTAAGACTTACTTCTTTTTGCTCTTTGTCGTCAAAGCCTGCTTTTACATTTAAAACGCTTCTTTTGCCTTTTGGAAAAGCTTGATAAGAGCTAAAATTTACGTTAAAAATTTTGTCGTCTATGGCTTGTGAGATAGAAAAGCTATTATCACCCAGTTGTGATAAATTTAAGAAGAATTCGAATGTTTTATCTTCTGTTATGATCTGCAAATAAGGCTTGACGCTTACCATTTCGTTTGAGTGTTCGCCCTCTCTTACGTGAAGCACCCCCTCTTCACCGCAATACCTAGTCAAAAAAGCACCCAAAGCTATCACGATAAAAGCAAAATGCACCACAAAAGCACCAAGACGGCGCCACATTTTTGTCTTTATGATGATAGCGCCTAGCGAGATCGTTAGCAAAAGCATAACGATCTCATACCATCTGGCGTCATAAACTAAAATTTTAGCCGTCTGCGTGTCGTAAATACTCTCTAAAAAAGTAGCCACCCCAGCTCCAGTAGCTAAAACGGATAGCATGAAAATAACAAATTTATATGACGAAAAAAAACCAAACAACCTCATGCTATCTCCAAAAAATCAAATAAAAATACTGTAAGTTTGTCCCGCATAAAGTATAAACATACGAAGCATCAAAACACCTATGATACTTGCAAGAGCACTCACGTAAAAAGCAAAACGAGTATGTGCAAATGTTTTGCCTAATAAGAAGTTAAATACGATAGGTATAACAAAGCCTATACCAACGACTCCTATCCAAAACATTTTAGCATATTCTCCACTAAAAAATGCCACGCTTGCCGCTTTTTGAACATCGCTTCCTATGATAAGCGAAACAAAAATCATACCGATAAGCAAAATTTCTGCAGCCATTACAGGCCACTCTATAGCGTGTAAAATTTTAAGATCGCTCGAATGCGTATCTTCTCTAAAAAACATTGCAGCAATAAGCCCGGAACCTGCTATGCCCGCACTTAATCCAGAAGCTACAAAAAGAGCCGGAAGCACAGATGTATTTAGTATAGGAAATCTTACCAAAACAGAGATAAGAAAGCCGGTATAAGCGCATATCGCAACAGCAAAAATAAGCGTTAAAACAAACATAAGCGGACGAATAAAATTTAAAATGTTCATTATTAGTCCAAAAAATGCCTTTAAGAACGTAAAATGGTTTGCAAAAAATGCATTTAATTCCTTCTCAAAAGCATATAAAACCATAACAAAGCTAAGCGGTATGTAGATACAAAGTGCTAAAACACCTATAGACATAACCGAAGTAAAGTTATAATTTATCAAAATTTTCCAAAAATAAAGCGGCTTATCAAGGTCGGCAACCAAGCAAACCATACCTAGTAAAATAGTAACAAGAGAAAGCAAAGAAGCACCCTTAAACAAAGGCGTAACACCAGTTTGCTTTTTATAATACCTTATAAGAAGTGCAACGATAAGCGCTCCACCGCTCATGCCCGCTAGCAAAAGATACACAGCGATAGGCCAATGCCACACGACTCCGCTTGAAAAAGTATGAGTATAATTTATCGCACCATTCATTTCACACCCCCATTTTTACCGCAGGTATATAGCGCAAACTAGGTTTTGTGCCACACTCGGGACGCATTCTTAAGCTATCTTTTATACAAAGAAGCTTGCTTATATGCGACTCTTCATCGTTTAGATCGCCAAAAACTAAAGCGTCGTATCTGCATGCTTCGACACAGGCAGGCTCTTTGCCCTCTGCCAAATTTGTATCTAAGCAGAAGTTACAGCTTTCTGCGGCATGATTTTCGCTATTTATAAAGCGCACATCATAAGGACAGGCTACTATGCAGTATTTACATGCTATGCAGTCATCGGCATTTGTTGTAGTTATACCTGTTAGCAAGTCCTTATGACAGGCGTTTGTTGGGCAAACACTAGCACACGGTGCTTCCACACATTGTTGGCAGCTAACGCGCACATATCGTTTTTGCATCCTGTTATTTGGATCTGTTTTATCCTCTACAAAAAGCCTCATCTGTCCTTTAGGGACTAGATTTACTTTCACACAAGCTCTTTCACAGTCAGTACACCCGACGCATTTGTTTTGATCAAATATCATGCCGAAATTTGGTTTTTTAGTTTGCGCTTTTGGCTTATCATTTACGGCTCCGTAAGATGCCGCCGTGATAGAAGCCGAACCAAGAGCAAGGTATTTAACAAATGCTCGTCGTTTTAAATTTGTGTCCATATTCTCCTCCATTTTTGGGCAAAGAATTTACTTTGTTTGATGTATATTTTTTATTTCTTGTTCACTCATGTCTTTTACTATCTTAGAATACTCTCCCGGCTTTAATACCTTTAAAAGCTCAACTTCAAACACCACGGTAGATCCCGCAGGGATAGTTTCTAGCTCTTCATCCGCATACGCAAGCTCGCTAGGTATGACAAATTTGTATTTTGAACCGGCATTCATAAGCAAAAGACCCTCTTTAAAACCCTCTATAACATTTATCAAAGACAAGTGCATAGACGTTTTGTTATCGTATGTGTTTTCAAAGACTTCGCCGTTTGGCAAATACCCTTTGTAATGCACCTCAACAATACTTTCCGGTTTTGGCTTATCTCCTCCGCCTAGCACTAGCATTTCATATTGCAAACCTGATTTTGTTGTTTTTACATTTTTATTCTTGGCATTTTTAGCCATAAATTCTTTACCGATTTTTTTATTATTAGCAAGTTGTATTTTTTTATTTTCTTCAGTTATTTTATTTAGCCTATCAGCTCTTTCATTTAACAAAGAGATTATATCTTCGTCTTTCATTTTTGTCTGTTTTTTTAGAGCGTCTATAAGACCTTCTATTACGATATTAACATCAGACTTTACACCCATTTGCATTTGGTTGTGAAGCTGGTTTGATATATAACTTCCCGTTGATGCACCTATAGCATAAGACTCTTTTTCTTCAGTTGTCGACAGCTGAGCGCCAAATACACAGCTTGACAAACAAAAGATAGGAATTAAGCTTTTTAATATAACTTTTTGCATCGTTTTACCCTTAATTAAAAAATTTTATAAATTAAAAGGGCTACATAAAGTAGCCCCTATTTTTTACATTTTACTATTCAAAATTCTTTGCGCTTCTTCTACATAACCTTTAGCAGCGTCAAGTCTTTGTTTAGTATATTTAAAGCCATGCATACCCCATGAACCGTCTTTTTCAAGTAGATCAACAGTGTCTTGAGCTTTTTCAATTAGCTCGTAAACTCTTGATTTGTTACTTGGATCAAGTTTTTTGGTTTCTAGGATCTTATACATTCCCTCAATGCCGATCTTAACTTGAGTATAGTCGTTTTTGATAGGAGTTTGCCATCCCATAACTTCATCATAAGCTTGTTTTTGATTTTTGAAGTGTAGGGTCTCTTTTAGCTCTGATACAACAGGGCTGTGGCAACCTTTGTTTTCAACCATATCAAGATCCGCCCAAGATGTTCTAGCACAAGCCCACATCAAGTCAACAAAGTTTCTACCATCTTCATTTCTTTGGAAATGCCAATCCTTACCGTCTCTTGCTTCTTTTGAAGCAGCACCTGCAACGAATGATTTTTTATCAGGGCTAACATCGATTTTCCAGATGTGTGATCTTCTTTGAGTATCAAATCCCGCATTGTCTTGGAACTGGATAGCATAGAAGTTCTCACAACTCATCATAAACGGCATATGGCAAGATGCACAAGAGTTATCTTTGTGTGTATCGGCTCTTGCTGCTATATAAGCTTGCTCTTGGTGACAATCCGCGCAAGTTTTTCTAATTTTTGGTTTTGAATAGAATGAGCTTAGATAAGCTTGTTCTGAGTTATAGTTAAGTCCTTTGACATTCTTATCACCCGTAACAAAACCTGTATTATCGTGTGGATCGTGGCAAGTAACGCATCTCATACCTTTTTCATAGTGAGCTGTAAAGTATGATTGAGAACCCTCTGAACCACATCCTGGTCCCATTGATTTAAATTTAGAGCTTAGTGCTAAGTCAGGAGCGATTTTACCAAGCGGATGAGCTTTGTAAAGATCAGGGCTCCAGTTAAATCTTTGGTGACAACGTTCACAGTTAGAAGTTCTAAAGTTTGTAGCTCCGTCAAGGTGTCCGCCTGCCCCGTGACACTCTTCGCAACTTACACCTTTTGATATAGTGTGTTTTTGTAGCTCTTTAGCATTACCAAGTGCTGCATAAAACTCTTGTTTGCTCTTGAAGTCAAATTTGAATGGGTGGCAAACCTCACAGTATGAAGCATTAGCTTGGAAGTTCATAGTGTGTTTGTATTTTGCAGCATAAGATGCAAGACCGCGAACATAGCCTGTATTTAGACCGTATTCTTCAAGCGTTTCGGGGAATTCCGGCACCCATTTTTTGATCTTCTTAACAGTTTCTGGAGTTAGGTTAAGAGCCCAAGTTCTTTGCCATTGGTTTGAACCCGGAGTGATAGTACCAGTACCATCTCTTAACAAACCACCATCAACATGGTAAGTTCCTCTTAACATCCAAGCATCAACGAAACCAAATTTAGTTCTAAGGTGACCTACGGTTGCAAAGATAACATCAGGAGTAATACCTTTTGGTAGGATTGATGCGGTATCTTCTGTAAATACCGGCTCTGTTAGGTTGTTATTAACCTCAGGGTGTTCGCCAGGGAAGCGAATAGTAGTTGAGTGACGAGATCTACTCCATGCTTCGTATTGTGCAGGGTGACACTCACCGCATTTTTCAGAACCTATAAATTTATTAGGAAAAGCTAGTGATGAACCGGCAGGAATTCTATACATCATAGAACTATAGCCTTGTCCTTGTTCACGTTTGCTTGCTTTTGACAAATCCTTACCGTGCCCCTCCTCTAGCCATTCGTGGCCCCTATCTACGACATTTATCTTGCCGTCAACTTTTCCGCCGTACTTTGTAAAAATCGGGTGATTTTTAAACAACCAGTCATACATCTCTTTTTCTTCAACGATGTAATCCTGTAAAGATACGACACCTCTATCCTTAAGGGTTCCCTTAGGATCAGCGATAACGCCTCGAGCTGCGCCGGTCATTTGCATATCGTGCGCACAGGCAGATGAAGCAAATATGCTAATACCGGTAAGCAACCCAAGGAGTGCTCTATCCAGACCTTTCATACTTTCCTCCTTCGAAGAATTTTTCAAATTTCAAAAATCAAGAAGATTTCGTATTGATAATACTAACAATAAAAAGGGGTAAAAAGAGGGGGAAAGTTAATATTTTATGAATTTAAAAATAAAATTGTAAATATAACACCGTCTTTTGTGTTTTGCACTGTTATAAAACCGTTATTTTTTTTCATTATAACCTGACTCATGTATAATCCCAGACCACTACCTTTTTCTTTAGTGGTAAAATTTGGGTTAAATATCTTTTTTATCACGCTTTCATCGATATTTCCAGCGTTATTTTCTATGGTTATCATACGCGATAAAGAGTTCTTAAAAGAGCAAATTTTAACCCTTTTTTCACCTGGATGCGACTGCTCAAAAGCCTCTTTGGCGTTACTTATAATGTTTATTAAAATTTGTATTATTTCATTAATATTTCCAAAATGAGAGAAATTTTCCTTAATTTCTACATCTAGTTTTATAACATGATTTTTAAGAGCTGATTTTAAAATTTTTTGAGCCTGTTCTATCGCTTCAGCACTGGTAAATTCGCGCTTTATAGAATTTGGATTGAAAAAGTTTTTAAAGTCGTTTATAGTTTGAGACATAAATTTAACCTGCTCATCTACATCCTTAATCTTCTCATTTAATTTTTCTTTTGTTAATTTTCCTTTTTCATTATAAAGCTCTAAATTTATAAGCGTTGAGCTTATTTGTGCCAAGGGTTGCTTCCACTGATGCGAGATGTTGCCTATCATCTCTCCCATTGAAGCAAGGCGACTTTGATGTATCATAAGTTGTTCGTTTTGCTCTTTGATCTTTGCCATTTTTTCATGTATCTTGTATACTAAAAATACAAGAAGCACAAAAACTACAAAAAGTGCCACACTGCTTGTTATAAGCTCATTTGCGTGATACGCAAGGATGTTTTTGATGGGAATTTTAAAGGATATCATCGCTATCGTATCGCCGACCTTACCCTCAAAGTCCTTTGAACTGCCGTATTGCTCCATCATCTTTTTAGGAACCGAATTTATGTTATGGCAAACCGCACATGAGGCTTGAGAGTTTTTAACAGGAAGTCCCACATATATGTAAGAGGTGTTGCCGTCTTTGATTACCTGCGAGAATTCCTCATATCTTTTCTCTTTAAAGCCTTCTAAAATTTCATTCTCAAACTCATCTCCCTCATGCTCTGGGTTTAAAGGATTGGTCGCGACAAGCTTATAGTCGTAATTTATCTTATTTTTTGAAAGTTGGATATTATAAATTTCACGTGTGATATATGATGACGACTGAAGTCTTGGGTCGAAAAAATCATCTTTTATAACGCCTTCCACCTTAAGCTCGTCTATCAAAGGACGCTGCACTATCGAGATATAATCCCGCACCGCATTCATCGTATCAAGCACATAAAATGCCTCTTGCTTAGCGTCTTTTAACGCAAGCTGTCTATAAAAGCTAAAGACAAGTCCCATGATGATTATATAAAGGATAGTAAAGATAGCCACCACAAAACGAAATCTATATTTCACAGATGTAACCAACCCCGTATAAATTTCTAATCGTATCTTTGCCAAGCTTTTTACGAAGCTCTTTAACTATGGTTTTTATCGCTTCTTTGCTTGGCTGGTCAAATTCCCAAAGATAGTCAAATAACTCTTCATAAGTGACTGCCTTGTTTTTGTTTTTCAAAAAATACTCAAGTAAGCGACTCTCGCTTTTTGCAAGGTGACAGGCGGTATCTTTTATGTAAATTATCTTTTTAGCAAAGTCATATCTTGCTTGGGTGTTGATATTTACAATTTGTCTATCGCCCCCAAGCTCACGAGCTATATCTTTTAATGCGGCTATAAAAGCATCTTTATCATAAGGCTTTGGTAAAAACCTAGTTATCTTAAGCTCTACCGCCCTCCATAAATACTCTTGCTCAGTATGACTTGAAAGTATGATGATGGGTATGTTTTGATTATTTTGACGAACTCTCTTTATCACCTCAAGCCCGTCCATATGAGGAACCGTTATATCAAAAACAAGCACATCATAAAAACCGCTTGTGGCTAGATCAAGTGCCTCAAGTCCATCTTCTATACCCATAACTTCGCCAAAAAACAGCTCTAAAGTTTCGGTTAAATTTTTTAAAATTCCAACTTCGTCCTCTAAACAAAGAACTTTTTTATCCGATAAAATTTCTAAAATACTGCTATTTGGCACAAATTTCCCTTTAAATTTTCAACGATAATTTGCATATTATCAAAACAAGGCTTAAATTTAAAAGCTCAAATTAAAAATTTACTTTTACTAATATTTAAATATTTTATTATTAAAGAAGATAATTTGATTAAGTAAATTTAAAAAGACCGCTAGTTAAATTTAACGGTCTTTTTGTGAGATATTAATGCAAGAAGTGGCGAATGCCCGTAAAGTAAAGCGCCATACCGTATTCGTTTGCAGCTTCGATAACTTCATCATCTCTTATGCTACCTCCAGGCTCTACTATACATTTTACACCTACTTTATGAGCTATATCTATACTATCTCTAAACGGGAAAAACGCCTCACTAGCAAGTGTGCAACCATTTAGATTAATCCCCATATCTTTTGCTTTGGCAACTGCAGCACGAGCCGCATCCACACGACTTGTCATACCCATGCCAATAGCTACAACAGCGCTATCTTTTACATAAACTACACAGTTGCTTTTTGTAAGAGCGGCAACTTTCCAAGCAACATCAGCGTCCGATAGCTCTGCCTTACTGGCGGCTCTTTTGCTCATTAGTTTCATATTTTCAAGTTCCGCATCTTTAACGTCATCTCTTTCTTGATAAACAAAACCACCATCAACGCGTTTAAAGTCGTATTTGTCGTTTGCACGAACTAAGAATTTGTTATCTTGCGTGAAAATTTTAATACGCTTTTTACTTTCAAAAACAGCAAGCGCATCTTCATCTACATTTGCAGCGATAATTACTTCAACATAAATTTCATTGATCTTTTGTGCCAGCTCTTTATCAAGTGTGCCGTTTATCGCCACTACTCCGCCATAAGCAGACACCGGATCACACTTTAGTGCCTCAACATAACTCTCAAGCAAATTTGACTTTACTGCAAAACCGCATGGGTTAGCATGTTTGATAATCGCCACGGCAGGAGCTTCATTGAAGCTTGTCGCAAGCATTAAAGCGCCGTTTATGTCTGTTAGGTTGTTAAAGCTAACTTCGCCCTTTAGTGCGCGGAAGTTGTTGCTAAAGAAGTATTCAAATTCATAAAGCGCACCTTTTTGATGTGGATTTTCACCATACCTTGTATCAAAAACTTTATTTCCGACGATAAATTTAGACGCGCCAAATCCTCCGTTAAATCTATCGTTCATATAGTTTGCTATCATTGAGTCATATGCTGCCGTATGCTCGTAAGCTTTTATCATCAAGCTTCTTCTAAATTCGATATCGTCACGTTTTTCTCTAAGTCTTACTAAAATTTCGTCATAGTCAAGAACATCTGTAACTATCAAAACATCCTTGAAATTTTTAGCCGCACTTCTAACCATAGCAGGACCGCCGATGTCGATATTTTCGATGATCTCATCAAAATCATCAGTGCGAATAGTAGTTTGTTTAAACGGATATAAATTTACACAAACAAGGTCAATACCCTCAACTGCGTTTTCTTTTGCTTGAGCCACATGCGCCGCATCATCTCTTTTGTGTAAAATTCCGCCGTGAATTTTAGGATGTAAAGTCTTTACGCGACCTTCAAACATTTCCGGACTTTTAGTGACTTCTGCTACTTCAAGAGCTTTTACTCCGTTTTCATTTAGCATCTTATGAGTTCCGCCTGTAGATATCACTTCCCAACCAAGCTCTACAAGTCCTTTTGCAAACTCAACAATACCCTCTTTGTCGCTTACGCTAATTAACGCTCTCACTTCTTCTCCTTTTAGTTTTAGTCGTCTTGCTTAACAAGTCTTGTAAACTCGTTTAGATATATCTCTTTAATTTGCTTTAAATCTCTTTTAATGTCGTTTATTTCAAATTTATTACTTCCGGTAACACCTATCTTCACAGCCTTTACGCCGTATTTTTGTGCTAAAGATTTAAATTTATCTTCATCTTTTACTCCAACTATCGCACGAGAAAAGCTTTCGTCAAATACCCATCTTTTATCCTCAAAGTCGCAACTACAAGTAGCACCGATACCGCTCATGCAAGCCATCTTAGCCAAAGTCATAGCAACTCCGCCTGTGCCAATAGAATTTGCAAATTCAAGAATGTCGTTTTTATTTGCCTCTATCACAAGATCCCATAATGCTCTTTCTTGTTTATAATCAACGTCTTTTAACTCACCTGCTACGACGTTAAAAAGTGTTTTCATATATAAACTTCCGGCAAATTCTCCGCTTGTCTCGCCAAGAAGATAAATGGCTGTATTTTCGCCTTTAAATATGCTTGGTAAATTTTTATTAGCATCTTCATTTACACCGACATTAACGATCGCAGGAGTTGGATACACACTAACTCCATCCGTATCATTATAAAGACTTACGTTGCCGCTTACAACAGGAGTGTTTAGCTCGCGACAAGCCTCCTTGATACCCTCGCAACCTTGTGCAAATTGCCACATAACTTCAGGATTTTCGGGATTTCCATAGTTTAGGCAGTCTGTTATAGCAAGAGGCACGGCACCACTCATAGCTACCTTACGTCCACTTGCCGCAACAGCCATGGCAGCTCCTATTTTAGGATTTACATAGTTATGTCTTGGAGAGCACTCCATACCCATAGCTACAGCTCTACCGGTCTCTTTTACTCTTATTACACCTGCTCCCAAAAAGCCCGGTTGTTTTATTGTATTTGTTTGGATATTTGCATCGTATTGGTCATAGATAAATGATTTATTTAGCACGTGTGGGTCGCGAAGCAGTTTGTCAAAGGCTTCATCGTTGCTAACGGCCTTATAGTCGTTTATCGTTACATTTTTTATCTCATCAAGATACTTAGCTTTGGCAGTCGGACGATCGAGCACCGGAGCTGCTTCACTTAAAGGTTCGATAGGTATCTCTCCAACCAACTCGTTATGCCAGTAAAGCTCCATCTTACCGCTACTAGTTACCTCTCCGATAACTTCCGCATCAAGATCGTATTTATTAAAAATCGCTCTTATCTTCTCTTCATAGCCTTTTTTGGCACATATTAGCATACGCTCTTGGCTTTCACTAAGCATAAGCTCATACGGTGTCATGCCTTCTTCTCTCATAGGAACTTTATCAAGATGCATTTTTAAACCACTACCGCTACGTCCTGCCATCTCAAAGCTTGAACTCGTAAGTCCCGCAGCGCCCATATCTTGGATACCTATAATATAATCAGTCTTAAATAGTTCCAAACAAGCTTCCATAAGTAGCTTTTCGGCAAACGGATCTCCTACTTGAACAGTAGGACGAAGCGATTTGTTTTCATCATTAAAGCTATCACTTGCCATAACCGCACCACCAAGACCGTCACGACCTGTCTTTGAGCCGACATATATCACAGGGTTGCCAACACCTTCAGCTTTTGCGTAAAAAATTTCATCGCTTTTGCAAAGACCCAAAGCAAAGGCATTTACTAGGATATTGCCATTAAAGCTCTCATCAAAACTTACTTCGCCGCCGATAGTCGGTATGCCCATACAGTTTCCATAGTGTCCGATACCAGCTACCGAACCTTTGATAAGGTGGCGTTGATAGCGAGCAACTTTATCAGATCCTAAGAAATTTCCAAATCTAAGCGAGTTCATGTTAGCTACGACTCTTGCACCCATGGTAAATACATCGCGTAAAATTCCGCCAACTCCAGTGGCTGCACCCTGATATGGCTCGATAAAGCTAGGGTGGTTGTGGCTTTCCATTTTAAACACAGCCGCATATCCGTCGCCGACATCTATAACTCCGGCATTTTCACCAGGTCCTTGTATCACCCAAGGTGCTTTTGTCGGAAAACCGTTTAGGTATTTTTTACTTGATTTATATGAGCAGTGTTCGCTCCACATCGCAGAAAAGACACCAAGCTCAAGTAAATTTGGCTCACGTCCTAAAATCTTAAGAATATTTTCATATTCACCGTCGCTTATTTTATGAGCTTTTATCGTAGCCTTATCCATTTTTGCCCTTTGTGAGATTTTAGTCTATTTTACTCTAACAAGGCTAAAAAAAGGGTAAAATAACCGCTTTATTAAGCCTATGAATTTGTATCAAATTTGTGCATTTTAAGGTATAAGTCGGCTGTATTTTTCTTCAAGTTCGTCTATTTTAGAAATGATAAAATCATACATATCGCCGTCAAATTTACCTTCGTCAGTAAAAACTACTCCATCTATATCCACATACGCTTTGCTTCCGCCCTGCTCAAAAAAGCAAACAGACTCTGCGTTGAAATATTTTAGCTTCATCCATTCAGGAGTTTTTCCCTTGCTTATGCCGTAAACATAAATTTCATTAATTAGGCTATCATTTTCTTTTAAATTTGATAAAACTTCGGGGTTTATCTTTATAGCTATCATGCCAAGTGCGCAGACAAACTCAACCAAATCATCGCAAAGTCTAAATCCACAATGCTGCTCAAAGTCATTTACGGACATCAGATCGGCTGCATTTTCAGCAGCGTCCACATAACTAAACTCATCGCCTAACTCTAAAATTCTACTTTTTAAATTCTTTAAGCTTCCCATTTTTATCCGATCAAATTTTAAATTTAACCAAAAATTTTACTTAGATGGCTTTTGTAGTCGTTTATAAATTTTGGCACATCAGGCATTTTGATAACATCGTTACAGATAAAAGACACAAGAGGTTTAATACCTAAAAATTCATTTGCTTTTCTAAAATGCAGATAAACGCCATCTACTCCAACTCCCTCAAAGAATTCATTTTTATCCGTAAAGGCTTCAATCGGTGCATTCCAAGTAAGAGATAGCATGTGTTTTTTGCCGTTTAAAAGTCCGCCCGTTCCGTAATCCTTCGTAGGCGCAGTGCGATGACGACCATCACTTGCATACAATTTGCCATGACCAGCTGTGAAAACATCATCCATGTATTTTTTAACTATCCAAGGCTCACCCATCCACCAGCCTGGCATCTGCCAGATCACAACATCCATCCATAAAAATTTCTCGATCTCTTCTTCTATATTATAACCTGCGTCGATCACACACTCTTTTATCTCATGTCCCATCGCGCTTAAATACTCTTTGGCTGCCTCATGCAAAGTCTGGTTAAGCCTACCCTCTGAATGACCAAATTTTTTTCCACCGTTTATAAGTAAGATTTTCATATTATTCCTATTTTTAAAATTTATTTTCCTAAGCAAAAATTACTAAACATTTCATCTAAAATTTCATTTCGCTCAAAAGGTTTTGTTATCATGCTTATGTGTTTTATGGCAGAATTTATCTCATAAGCAAAGAGTTCAAGTTCGCTCTCATTAAGCAACTCTAATGCTCTTTTTATAGCATTAGAAGCATCCATACAGGAGTTTATTTGCATGCTTGAACTTAGTATTATTTCATCGCTATCTTGAGAGTTTAAGTATTGTTCTATCTCGCTTACAAGAAGCTCTGTGCTATTTTTGGCTGAAATTTTTAAGACATCTGGCAACTCAAGCTCAAATTTAATATCTAAATCGCTTTTATTTAAAACAAAAAAGACTTTTTTATTTAAGTCACTGACAAGTTCTAAAATTCTCTCATCTTGCTCGTCTTTAAAATTTGACCCGTCAAAAACAGCCAAGACGATATCCGCTTCTTCGATCGCCTTTAAAGAGTAACTAATGCCAATGTTTTCGACATTACCGGCATTTTTACGAATACCTGCCGTGTCTATTATACGCACCAAATGCGTTCCGATATTTAGATTTTCTTCTATCCTATCGCGAGTAGTGCCAGCCTCATCTGATATTATGGCTCTTTCATAGCTTAAGAGCGCATTTAAGATAGAGCTCTTGCCAACATTTGGCTTGCCAACTATTGCTATTTTAAAACCCTCTATCAAGCCTTGACGACTTTTGCTAAGAGCAACGATACGTTCTAATTTTGCGTGATTTTGACTTAACATCTCTGAAATTTGACTCATCAAATCACTTGGTAAATCATCATCGGCATAATCAATACTTGTCTCAACAAATGCTAAAGTTTTTACGAGCTCTGCTCTAAGCTCATTTGCATATTTGCTCAGATCACCTCTCATTTGACGAGCAAGAATTTTAACAGCGCCTTCACTTTTTGCATTTATTAACGACTGTATAGCATTTGCTTTAGCAAGATCCATCTTGTCGTTTAGAAACGCCCTATGGCTAAATTCTCCGCCTCTAGCAAGTCTAGCTCCGGCAGACAAAAGCTCGTTTAAGATCATGCGAACAACCATATATCCGCCATGCATTTGAAATTCAACCACGTCTTCGCCAGTAAAGCTAGCTGGAGCTTTAAAATAAATCATTATAGCTTCGTCTAAAAATTCACCATCAAGCGAGTAAATTTTACACAATGTTGCCATGCGAGGCATAAGTTCTGATTTTTTAGTAAGTTTTAGAGAGATATTAAGCGCATCGGCTCCACTTAAGCGGATCACACCTATTGAGCCGATACCGTTTGCCGTTGCTATCGCGGCGATAGTTTCATTTTTTAAAGAAATCATTTACAACTACAAATTTATCACTACCGTTTGATTTTATTCCAACATATTTTTCAGGGAAAGTAGCGCGCAGTTTCTCAAGTGCTATCTTAACCAACACGCCGTCAAGTGGCTTTGTCTGAGCCTTGCCGGTATTTTGCACACGTTCTATTATCGACGTTAGGTATTGATCTATCATAGCCTCTTGGTTTTTCAAAAATTCAGCTATCTCAAGACGGATAGATAAGTTATATTTGGTATTTAACCAATTATGAAGCAAGTATGATATAGCCTTGTATCTATAACCCTCTTTGCCGATAAGTAGAGCTGCGTCATCTCCGTCAAGCTCGATAAGAAGACATTCGTCACTAAATTTTGAAACCTCTATCTTGCTTATACTAAAGCAACTAGCATTTAAAAGTCTTGTTAGATCATTTTTGATTATCGGTAAAATTTCATCGAAATTTATACTATTTTTTTGTCTTTTATCCTCTTTTTCATCAACCTTGGCTTCATTACTATCTGTATTGAAATTATCAATTATAGAGGTATCAAGGATATCTTTTTGCTCTCGTTTTTGAGGCTTTACTTCAGGAGTGTCGATACGTTTTATGATGTATTCTGGTTTTTCCTCTTTACTTTCACTGCTATCCACACCAAAAGCATCCTGTGCCAATGCGTTATTTTTGTCACTTAAGCTTTTCTTTGCTCCATTTTGTGCAGAGTGTTTATTTTTTTTATTTTTTCCGTTACGCCTGCGTTCCTCTTTTGGTTTGTCCTCTTTTTTGTCGGCTCTACCGTCTTCTTTTTTATTTTCGATATGTTTTTTGTCTAAATTATGCTCGCGTTTTTCGTGTTTTTGCTCTTTTTTACGCTCATCATGACGATCATTTTGTCTGTGATTTGACTTTTTTTCTATATCGGCTTCAATAATGGCATTTTTTTTAAAAAAACCCAAAAAACCGGAACTTGGATGTTGGATAACTTTAATATCAAGTTCGGTCACAGAGCATTTTAGCTCCGTAGCCGCTTTTTGAAAGGCCTCTTGTAAATTTGAAGCTTCGATACGCATTATGCTTTTACCTCCGCTTTTTTCTGTTTTGCAAAAAGTTTATTAACAAAAATTTGCTGAATAACAGAACAAACGTTGTTTATAAACCAGTAAAGTGTAAGGCCCGCAGGGAAGGTCACAAAGAAAAATGTAAATATTAGCGGTAAAAATTTCATTATCTTTTCTTGCATAGGGTCGCTAAATGTTGTTGGTGTAAGTCTTTGCTGTAAAAACATAGTTACACCCATTAAGATAGGCAAGATAAAGTATGGATCCATCACAGAAAGGTCATGTATCCACAGTATCCACTCAGCGCCTTTAAGCTCGATCGCATTTAATAAAACCCTATAAATCGCGAAAAATACAGGAATTTGAAGTAGTATCGGCAGACATCCACCCATTGGGTTTGCACCGTGCTTTTTATAAAGCTCCATCATATGTGCGTTTAGCTTTTGCGGATCGCCTTTATATTTTGCTTGAAGCTCTTTTAGCTTAGGAGATAGTTCTTTTAGCTTGTTCATTGACAACATGCCTTTGTATGTTAGAGGGAACAATACTATCCTAATCACCAGTGTAAGAACAACTATTGCCCAACCCCAGTTGCCTATATGCGAATAAAGAAAGCTCAAAAATGCAAACATTGGTTTTGCTATAAAGCTAAACCAACCATATTCTACAACATCGGTTAGGCGTATATCTATCGCTTTTAACGCCCTATACTCTTTAGCGCCGATATATCCACTGCCTTTAAAATTTCCATTTTGTTTAATAAATGCTATTGCATTATTTTGTGGGTCTACGCTAGTAACAACATTTAAAGGCTTGTCAAAAGAGTAAAGCAAGGTTGTATAGTATCTATCCGAAGCAGCAGCTATATTTACGTCACTAAATGACTCTCCGCCATCTAAATCATCATCTTCAAGTATAGTAAGTTTCTCATCTGCATGTCTTAAAAGAACACCGTGGACCGTATAGCTATCAACCGAAACATTTGGTCTAAAACCAGGGGTTACAAAGTATTCGACTTCGCGGCTTAAATCAACATCAACATCATAACTTCCATCTGGTCTAAAGGTTATCTTTTTAGTTATAGTAAGACCGTCTAAATTTTGAGTTAAATTTACACTCCTACTAGTGCCATCAACACTAATCTCATTTACATCAGCGCTATAGTTTACATTAAAGGCTTGGTTGTTTATAGTTGTGTCGCTAAATCTAAGTTCAAGAGGCAAAGGAGACATTGCCGTTAGCTGAGTTCTTTCTCCATCTTCTGTTTTATATTTTTCTTCGTTAAGATAAAATTTACTGATACGACCTAGCTCATCGATATGAGCTTCATAATCTTTAGCCTTAACAACAACTAGCGTTTTATCGCTATTTGTACTTGATGTTTTTGGAGTTAAAGAGCCGTTTTGAGATACGGGAGCTGAATTTGAAACTGATGTTTGCGCTTGAACGGTTTGATTTTGTTCATTTGGAAGCGTCTTTGGGATAAAAAAATAATCATAAACGATAAAAAAGACAAAGGATAAAAGAGTTGCGATAAGCACCCTTTTTTGTGTCGATAGGTTATTCATTTTAATGTTTTCCTCTTAATGAATCTAAAACTTTTATAACATAAAATTTACTATTTTTACAAGGAACCAACCAAAATTCAATATCTGCAACTTTATCCTGCTTTGATAGTGAAATGGATGTAAATTTTTTGCCTACAACAGGGTAATCTATACCACCTTTAAATAGTTGATTGCACCTTAGAATTCTCATAAGGACAGCAAAAGAAGCTAAAAAAATATTATTATTTTTAAATTGCCAAACGGCGTATTCCGAGCAAGAAGGATAATAGCGACAGGATTTAGGAAGAATTTTAGAAATGTAGTTTTGGTAAAATTTAATACACAAAATCGCAAATTTATTCATTTCAGGCATCCTAATTTCTTAAGCGACCAACGCACATTTTTTTGAATTTTATCAAACCTAAACTCATTAAGCCCATTTTTTGCTACTATGACGTAAATGCCGCTTTCAAGTTCGTCACAAACTTCTAAAAAAACTGCACGTAACAATCTTTTCGCCCTATTGCGGACGACCGCTTTTCCTACTTTTTTACTAGCTACTACTGCTAATTTGTTCTGGATTGAAGGTTTATAAAAAAGGACACAGACTTCACTGTGCCATCTTTTTGCATCTTTATAAACCGATGAGAATTCTTTTGAGTCGCTTAAAGACTCAAAGTTTGCTAAGCTGCCAATCTTTTTCTACCTTTAGCACGTCTAGCATTTATAACTTTACGACCATTTTTAGTTTTCATTCTTAAACGAAAACCGTGAGTGCGTTTTTTAGGGGTTTTGTGAGGCTGATAAGTCCTTTTCATCTCTTTCCTTAAAATTAATATAAAAGCGTGATGTTATCAAAAAAATACTTAAATTCCTTTGAATATAACTAAAATCAGACACAAGTATTAAAATTTTAAGCAAATTAAAATATAATACCAAAATGGAAATTTCGCAAAAAAACGAAACACTAAAAAAGTTATATTTTTTAAAAGCTATCGGATATAAATTTATAAATGAAAATTTTATTTTTTCGCAAAAAATATCCGAATTTGCCGATGTGGACGAACTAAATCATCAAATTTCACAATGCAATTTATGCCACCTTAGAAAGTCCGCAAATACGGCCTTACTAGGATATGGCAACAAGCAAAGCAAGATAATGTTCGTCTGCCTTGCTCCAAGTCCAAATGCCGATAAAAACGCAGAGTTGGTTTCTGGGATGCTTGGCGCAAAATTTAGCGAACTGGTCTTTAACTCGCTAAATCTTAACAAAGATGAGTTTTATGTAAGTTCTATCTTAAGATGTAAAAATCTAAATTTAGAAGGCAAAGATATGGCAAATGATGAGTGTTTTGAACTTTGCAGACCTTACCTAATGGAAGAAATAGAGCTCATAAAACCAAGCATAATCATAACTCTTGGAGAAGAGGCGTTTTTTAAGCTTTATGGGCAAAATATTGCAAATACAAATTTCAAGAGCCTTAGAGGAAGTGTTTTAAAATTTCAAAACACCCTCTTAATGCCTACGTATTCGGTAATGTGGCTTATGAAAAACCCTAGTTTTGAAGATGTTTTTTGTGCTGATTTAAAAAAGATAAAAGGTATGATATGAAAAAAATTATTATAGCTCTTACGGCGATTTATTTTTGTGCTTTTGCCAAAACCCACATTATGCCAAATATCACTCCAGCAAGTATCCAATATATAAATTTAGAGCCGGATTTTTGCGATATAGCCTGTCTAAACGAGCTTTTAGAAAGTGATATGTTAGCTAGTTTTATGGCTAGATTTGAGCCAAGCGTTATAAAGGATCAAAACTTAAGCATGATGTATGCAAGCCTTGGTGGAAACATCCCGTTTGTCGCTGACGGATCAAATAAAATAGCTGTCATCATCCCACAAAAAATCATAAAATCATATACAAACGTAATAACTGACGCGATAGTCTCCTATGCAGCGCAAACAAATGCAAAAATTCAAATCGAATTTATCTTTTGCGGGGATGAGAGCGAAAGCTCGGTATCAAGTGCTCTAGACCAAGCAAGAGCACGCAACATCAGCTACTTTATAGCTCCTTTTACGAAAAACGGTTTTAAAATTTTAAAGAAAAATTTAGAGCAAAAAGAGTTTGCATTTATACCGACTATTAATGTTAGAGCAAATGGAGAAACAGCGCCAAACATCGTCTTTGGCGGTATAGACTACGAAGCTCAAATAAGAGTTTTAATGAGTATGGCAAATGATAAAATTACTGCTTTTAGCGATACAAGCTATCTTGGAAATTTACTAAACGACTATACGAGACAATCGAGCAATGGTGAATTTTACGATGTACAAATCGACTCAAAAGAGTTAAATTTAGACGAATACCTAAATAACAAAACCAAATACAACAACACAAGCATGTTTTTAAATTTACCAACTATCAAGGCTTCTTTGATAGCTACGCAAGCAAGAGGTTACGAGATCGCTCCACACGCTCTTCTTAGTACACAAATAAACTACACTCCGCATATCTTTAACTCCATAGATGAAAAAAATAGGCAAAATTTATATATTGCAAACTCCATAAGCGAGATCAATGATGAACTTTTAGCCACAACCGCGCTCTTTGGCGTGAATTTAAATTTTAACTGGATAGCCTACTCTTCAAATATCGGACTTGAATACATCTATACAAATTTTATAGACACTGCCAAAAAAAGGGTCTTTCATGAAAGCATACAAAGCTCACAAGTCGGATACGATATAAAAATTTATGAAGCAAAGGGCTATAAATTTTCGCCAGTCAAACTCATGGAAGAAGAGATAAAAGACAACAATTCCTCACTTAGCCTTTGAGGCTTGCCGTCCTTTAAAAAGGCAAGAGTTACGTTCATGGCAAATACCGACTCTAGCTTTGTTTCGCCGTTTATATCGCCTATTCTAAAAATTTCTTGGCGTAAAACAAGCGAAGCCTTTTTGATCTCTAAAACACTTGTTTTAATCTCTAGCAGATCACCCAAAACAGATGGCTTTATAAATTTAGCCTCTAGCGAAGATACTACAAAATGGCTACTTGGCAAGAAGAATTTTCTACCTGCCGTAAAAAACAAGTCGCTCCTTGCTCGTTCACAAAATTTAATATAATTTGCATGATATACTATCCCACCTGCATCGGTATCTTCATAATAAACTCTCAATTTCACTCTATATTCCCCTATTTATCGGCTTTTGAGCCACTATCAAAAATATTCGCTCCAAAATTTGCTCCAATTTTGGATATTTTTTCAAGTCTTTCGTCTTCGCCTTTTTTAATAAACTTAGTGTAATACATCAAAGTTGTTTGAGTATCTTTATGCCCCAATGTTCTACTTACCCAAGTTATATCTTCACCAGCTGCTATAAGCTGTGAAGCAAATGTATGCCTAAGATTATACAGTTTTCTAACCTGGATCTTATTTGCTTTTAAAACCTTTTTTAGCCTTAAATTGATGATGTCATGGGAATAAAATGGCTTTTTTGTGTTAATAGAGTTCAAAAAATCTTGATCAATTTCTCCTAGCTGCTGCACCTTATATTTAGAAAGTGCACTTTCTAGTTTAATTATTTCACTTCTAATTACATTTTCTGCATCCTGAGTGATATATTCATCAAGTAATAAGCCTCTTAAATCGTCCATCTCTTTTTTGAGTGCTTTTATAGAAGCTAAATCTTGTTTTATTTTATCGACACTCAAATCCATCTTCTTCCTCCATTCTCATCTCCTCGTCATATCTTGTTACTATCGTATTCTTCAGATCAATATAATTTTTGTATCTTGGATCAAATAGGTTCTTAAGCTCTGAAATATATCTATCCATAAGCCACCTAGTAGCTTCTTCCGTAGAACAAATCCTTGAAGCTAGTCCTCCGCATCCAAGTAAAGCTCTAAAAAGCCATTTATTCAGTTTTAACCGCATATTGTTTTCTACCAAAGATGCAAAATCATCTACTCTGTATGCTAACCATTGCCATTGATTGTCAATTTTTAAAATCTCTTTTGCATACTCTCTTGCAGCACCACCACTACCCCAAAAAGGATTTTCAATCTTTGATGCAACATCTTCTACAAAAGTGATTGGATCTGGCCACCTCTTTGCAAAAAGCAAAGGATAAATTTCTTTTGAAATCATAATCTCCTCCATAAGCACAATAATGTTTCTTGTAACAAAATATTACATTAGTAAATATAAAATTTCACTTAATTAAATGTTGTTATAATCAATATAATACATACTTTAAATGCAAATAGGCACATTTTAATGTATATTTATAGTTATTTATGTATAATATTTTTCGTCTTATATCATTAAAGAGGATTAGTTATGATTGGAGAAAGAATTAAAATCATAAGAGAAGCTCACAAGTTATCTCAAAAAGATTTTGCAAGTAAAGTAAATATATCTCTTAGAACATTACAAACATATGAGCAAGGAAAAGTAGAAGCAGTACCATTTCCAGTACTAAAAGATATTGCTGAAAATTTTCATATCAATTTAGATTGGATGTTTTTCGGTGATGGATTGATGTATAAGGTTCTAAATGAGCAACTACAAGTATCCCCTTATTTTACAGAAGCACTATCTATTGCAGAAAATGAGCAAGAGATTGAAAATTGTTTAAAGCAATTTACAAAAGAAAAAATCATTGCTAAGATGTTCCCAGAAAGTGAAAATTTTATTGGTCAAATGATAAGTATCATCTTTCCAAAAACAGAAAGGTTAATCCTCTTTTTATACAGAGTATTAAAATATATTGAGCAAGACAGTATAGAAATAAAAAACGAGCAATATAAAGAGTTTTTAATATCCAAAATTGAGAACTTTGATCTGCTTGGTATTCAAAATATTGGTCACGCTTTTACAAAATGGGATAAAAACAAGCTCATTTCACTAGCTGAAAGCTTGACGGAAAATGAATGCAAAATCATCCTTGATGATATTGCCAAGTCTATAGACATATTAAAAAGTAATCTTGATTTTCTAAATAAGATTACTTACTAAATTTTCAAAGGGCTATTTCAGCCCTTTTCTCTTACAGTATCTATAAAAACCTACATAGCTTATCTGAACATCATCTGGCATTTTAGAACTTAATATTTTCCAAATACTTCTTAAACTTGCACCAGTTTTTACATTTTTGCTTCAAGCTCTTTAATTTTTGAATTTTGTTCATCTATCTTACTATTACATAAAGCCAGATTAGTTTCATTAAGAGTATTTTTAAGGATATATGTAGCTACTTGGTCATTAGCTATAGTTAACTGTTTAGTTAGACTCTGATTTAAACTAAATAGTATAAAGCACATCCTGTAAAAAAATATGTTATGGTTGTATCAATAATATCTACTGCTAGTGCTGTTGGCAGTTATTAACATCAAAATCATCTATATCATCACAAAGCACAAAAGGCGTGTGTATATCTGTGGATTGTTTTAAGCTGCCTTGATTATTTGCTCCCCAACCATACACTCTTTTTTTGCCATTTTCTTTTTCACAAATAGCATAAAAGCACTGTCCGCTATTTTTTATATCAATTACTTTTTCATTATCTGGGATATTAACATCAAGCTCATTTATTAGCCTTGAGATTTTATCCAAGCTCCACGCGTTGCGTTTTTCTTGTATGCTTTTACGCGTTAGGTAGAAGTATATACGTCCAGCTTCATCCACCCATTTGTTTTGTTTTGAAAGCTCCCACATATTACGCGCCATAGTGTAAAGTATGATAGCCCCATCACTTAGTCCGTTTATCTCATATACCCATCTGTAAAGTACATCAAATTTTGAGTTTTCTAGGTCTTGCAGTGTTAGGGCTGTGCTTAGGTCAGGTTGCATTATGCTATCCTTTCTACGACTTTTAATACTTCGTTTCTGTGTCTGCTTATTTTGTCTATCTTTGTGCCAATTACCATTAGACGCCCTTTTTTTAATAGCTCATTAGACCGTCCAGTTACGCTATTTATAGGCTCGTTATTTGCACGCGATATTTCTTGCCTTGTAGCCCCATTGGGGTATTTGGCAAACATTTCAAGTATCTTTCTTTGTTTTTCCCCTAGCTCTGGATTTATTGCTTTGTATGCCTCTCTTGAAGTTTGTGCGATCATTCTCTCCCCTTTAAAATTTACTTTAAAAACCGCCCTTTGGAGGAAGGGAGAATTTGGACGGTTGTTAAAATAAACGTAGTGCTTAGGAAGCAATATTTCTGTAAAATAAATTTGACTTTCACATAAGCCCTTTAGTAAAATTGCAAAGCGACCAAGCCAAGAAATCTAACTTAAAGGACTTATATGACAGACAAAGAAATTGCACTAGAACTAACAAAAATTGTCGTAAACCATACAAGATTAAAAACTCATACCGATATTCGCGAGCATGACAACGACTACAATGAAATTCCCAAAGTAGATGTTGCAAAAGAGCTTGCAGATATTTACAATACTATTTACGCCCAAATTCACGATCAAGAATAAATTTTCGGCGCTTTAGCCGCTCATCGTAATTAAATCTGCTTATGATGAGCCCAATCATCTTTGTTTGGTCGCTCTCGTTGAGCTTTCTTAATTTTTTAGATATTTTTATAAACATCTTGTCAAAGCGCTTAATTCTTTCTTTGGCGCTCAACTCTTTTCCCCGTGAAATTTCGTTATTCATTTTTTAACCTTTTTTGTTTGCTTAGCTTCTTGTTCGGATAGCCAAGCACGTATGTTTTCCCAGGCTTCAAATGGTACGCCCAACTCAGCCCAGGCATTTTTCATTATTTCATACCTTGGTTGTAGCCTAAAATTTGGTCTTAGTATCTGCTTCACTGTTTCATATTTGTAAAATCCGAGTAAAAAATCTTTTAAAATTTTATATGTAATAACTTTTTTCATAAAGTGAAGTGTATTATAATTCCACTTAAAATAAATTTAAAAAGTGGTATTTAGATACTCTTAATTTCAAATGAAAATATTATATAATAGTGGATATATAATCCACTATTAAGGAAAATATCATGAGTAAAAATTTTAACTTTTTGTTGGTAAAACAAACTATGAAAAAACTTGAGATAACACAGCAAGATTTAGCTGATTTTTTGACTAGCAGGGGGATTGTAACGCCTATTGACACCGTTAAATCGTGGTTTAGGAGTGATGACAGCCGCAGGGCTGTGCCTGAAATACCTAGAATAAAGTTGATAGGAGAATTTTTAAAATTAGATGCTAATCAGATGATTTTAGGTTTTGATGACGTTATCCCAGTAAAACAAATCCCTATCGTAGGAAGTGCTAGTTGTGGCATACCTGACGCAAACGCACTCCAAGAAACGGACATATACACATACACTCTAGCCAAAGACTGGAACGGTGAAATGTATGCCGTTATTGCCAATGGCGACAGTATGAGCCCTATGATAGAGGATGGCGATCAAGTGATTTGCGATCCAGCTCTTGATATTATGGACGGCGACTTAGTGCATTATCAGGTTAATGGAGAGAGTGCTATTAAAATTTACAAAAAAGATACCAAAAACAAACAGCATGTTTTTATCCCAGCAAACCAAGATTTTGAAGCTAAAAGATTTGATATAAAAATGGAAATTCGTATGATAAAAGTAACAGACATACAAAGGTCAGTAAGGAATAACCGAAAAGCTAGGCTTAGGGCATTAGGGTTTTAAAAGGCGACGAGTTAGATAGCTTGGTAATTGTAGGGATTGTTAGATGCAAATTTAATATGAATGTTAAGTTTTTTTCTTAGTAAATTATTATAAATTAATGGGAGGCTGACATCATCGGTCGCCCCGTCGGCTCATACTCTATAAATTCGAAGAGATTTTAACCGCAAACAACGCTTAAGAATTTTGGGGCTTGAGTAGATGGGTGGGGATTAAAAGATAAAGACAATTGAAACCCATTGAAGTTTATTAAAATCAATAGAAAGTTATAAAAATTATGGAACTTTTGGTAAAAATTTGATACAATTTGTGTAAAAACTAGCAAAAAATTGGCATTTTCTGCTACAATTCGGAAAATTTTTTGGGAAGTTCTTTTAAAAAACTGCACTTTTAGGGCATAAATTGTCTTAAAAAATAAATAAAATAAAGAAAAACTTGAAAGGAGCAAAAATGAAAGCGTTAGACGTGGCCGCTCATATTATAAATCGTTGCATTGATATGGGAACTCCTATAAGTAATTTAAAGTTACAAAAAATCATGTATTTTCTTGATATAACGTACTTGATTAATAGACATCGACGGCTTATAGATGACAACTTTGAAGCTTGGCAATATGGTCCTGTTATAGAGGAAGTTTATGATAGATATTCTCCGTATGCAGCAAATTTTATAAACATAAGGCAAGATCCGAATGAAGATTTCCCACAGGATGATCTACAAAGAATAAACGCCAAAATTGACAATCTTGCCAATACTGATGTATGGAGACTTGTGGAACTAAGCCATAAATCAGATTCCCCTTGGAAAAAAACATACAAAGAGGGGCAAGGAAATCACGAAATAATAGACAATAGTTTATTATTTGAATATGCCGAAACTATAAGAAAAAAGAGAGAAATTAATGGCGTCAAAGAGTGATGTGTTCTCTTTTGATGATGAAAACGATAAAAAAGAAGTTGTCAGCAATAAAGAGACCACGGACGAGAGATTGTTGTCTTTTTTAGGAGAAATAGCAAAAGAGCTTGAGCATGAGAGCCAATATACAAATTTAATAAACGAACTAAAAGAAATTTATACAAACGACTTTAGGCATAGTTATTCAAAAATAAATCAGCAGTTAATGGATATTTCAAATGGCAACTTGGTTTTACTAGACCTAATGGCAAATAATATCTCAGAAATAAACAAGATAGTATCAAGGGAACATAGCAATAATAAAGAGGACGAATTTAGCAAAAAAATATTTAAATTATTTGACCATATAAACTTAGAAAGAAATAGAATATACTTTACGACACACAAGGCAAAAGAAGCATTAGATCAAGCAAAAGAAGCAACCGAAAAATCAAAGGAGGCAATCAATAATACAAAAAGAGAGTTTAATAAAATACAGAGCAAGCTTAACAAAACCCAATCTCATTACATAACAATTTTAGGTATATTTGCTTCAATCATAATTGCTTTCGTTGGAGCATTTACTTTTTCCACTTCTGTATTAAATAATATAGATAAAGTAAGTATTTATAGACTAATCGGCATTATTTGCATATTGGCGGTTTTTATAGTAAACATTCTAAACTCATTGTATTCTTTTGTCAGACAGATACATTATGGCAAAATCAATAAAGCTACTAATTTTAATTTTACTAAGTGGTTTAATATTATAATGTTAGTAATTATAATATTAACAGCTTTTACATGGTACTTATTTCATCCGTATGAAAACAATACTAGCAAAGATACTAATATTAACCTTAATATCCCCGGTATCAGTCTTAGCCCACCCCGCTAAAATCATCAAAATTTCCGACGGCGATACCATTACCGTGCTAACACCACAAAAAAGAGTGGACTATCTTGACGAGTTTTGATATAATTTTGGATATTTTTTAAGGGGGTATTATGAGAAATTTATTATTGTTAGTATTAATGGCTGTGTTTTTTGTGGGGTGTGGAGCTAAGGGGCCGCAATTTACAGAATTTAAACAAGTGGAGGCTGATAAATCTCTACTTTATGTTTACAGAGAAAGCGTTTTGGCTGGTGGTGGCGTTTTTTATGATATTCACGTAGACACACAAGACACAAATACAACGATAGGTACTTTAAAACACGGTGGTTATCTAGAGGCTGTTATAGAGCCAAATATTAAAACAGAAATATGGGCTAAGACAGAAGCTAAAGAGACTTTGACTATTACGCCAAAAGCTAAAGAAATCTACTGCGTAAAAGGCGGTTTAGGTATTGGCTTTTTTGTAGGTCATCCAAAACTTAGCCTTGTTGATTTAGAAACTTGTAAAAAAGAAATAGCCAAAACGCAACTATCACAATAAAAAAAGTTATAGAGACGTAAGGTAGCGATACTCTCACACTATCGCTACTCTTTTACCACACGCCTTAATGTAGTTTAGAAATGTCTTATACTTGATATTATACGCTCCACTCTCTATCCGTGCGATAACAGGCTGGCTTACGCCCATCTTTTTTGCTATTTGCGCTTGAGTTAGCCCTGCCTTACTTCTAGCCTCTATTAAAGCATCTATGGCTTTAAACTCATCTTCTAGCGCATCATATCCGCGTTTAAACTCAGGGTTTTTTAACTCCTCGTTTAAAACTTCTCTAAAATTAATTGTTGCCATTTTTAAATTCCTTAGCAAACTCCACGCGCCACATTTAGCACCTTTCTTTTATTCTTAGACACGTTATAGCATATATGTTATAAATGCCAACCTATGAGAATTTAAAACTAAAATGTAGAAATATTTTTATAAGTGTATTTTTTATCCACTTTTTAAGATGTATTTAAGTGGAATTATATTACACTTTCACTATCCAAACAAGGATAAGGCCGGATGAGCGAGATTGTATCGACCTCTTGACCGACAGAGCCTGAAACGAGAAAGTTTCAAATCTGGTTTTAATCGGAAGCACCACAGCAGAAGGTGCGAGCATTCGGAGGCAAAAAGCCAATGATTGCACCTGCCGTTTTAACAAAAAAACGACCAAGTACCAGCCCTGATAGTTGCACGTTCAGGGGTAGAAAAATCCGTGCAAATTTTAATATGTAAAGAGATATAAATTTATTGACAAAGGAGATACAATGAAAGAACAGAAGTTTGTAATCAAAAAAGGCACGATAATCAAGATAAAAGGGTTGCCGTTTGAATTAGTGCAAGATACTAAAGTATCGGGAACTTATGAGAACTACAAATTAGCCTTTAGCCAGTCGGAGCATTCTTTGCCAAAACCGGACCAGGCGGCGCCGCTTCCGTAAGCAACAACAAGCAAGGTATCGTTAGCGTCCATATACGTTTTCAAATAATCCCTAACTTGAACGCTAGAATAGTTTGTTTTTATTAGCCAAGTAGAGTCTAGGCAATGCCACCAACTGCCTAGCCTTTTAATGGCTTCGTGTAATTCGTTATAGTTTTGTCCTTGCTTGTTTAAGTGTTAGCATCAATAAGGATATCTACATAATTATCCTCTTTTTTCAAAGCTTTATAGTGTTGCTGTGATTCTAACCCTAACTTTTGCTTGATAGATGAACGAACACTTTGTCGATTAAGTATCTCACCCTCTATTTCACAACTTGCTATGATCTCATTTTCTAAAGCTTTTGCTATTGAATGTTTTGAACTCTCTTTATCCATCAAAAGCATAAAGGATTTTAATTTGCCTTGTTCATAAGCAATATCTATTAACAATAGGTTGTTTTCGTTACTCAAATTCATTAAAATTTTAAATTTTTACCAACCTCTTTAGAGGTATATAGGCTTTTCGTTACTCACCAAAATAAATCGTTACTTTCTATATATATGCTATTTTCGTTACTCATTTTTTGAATTTGCATCAATTTTTACTCAAGATGATTATTTCTAAATTATTGATTTGTACAGTTGAAGATACAGGCACTACTTCTTCCCTTAATACCTAAACCAAGATAAGTCAGATAAGTCATTTTAGCTCGGATAAGTCCTATTTATGGTTATTAAGGAAGAAGAGTTTATTTTCAGATAAGTGATTTTTCTTTCGGATAGGTCATTAAAAAAATGACATTTCAAAATGGCATCTTGGGCTTAAAAATCGCTCCAAATTCGCTCCAAAAAGTTCTCAAAATTTAACTTTTTTTACGAAATAGAAAATTAGAAAGCCCTGTTTTTAAAGTATCTTTACGGAAATTTAGAGAAAGAAGAGTTTTCGTAATAAATTTTAACTCTCACTATCTTACCTCTTTTCTAGTTTTTATATCACACCTTGCGCCGCGAGTTATCATTAAAGACTGCTCGTAAAAAAGCAAAAGAGTTATAGAAACACCAACTCCCATAGCTATCGCCACACCTGCGGTCGTAAGTGCGTTATCAAAAAATATTATAAGCAAATTTGTCTTTTCGCTTGCATCATCGCTTTTTATAAACGAAAAAAGCGCAAGTATACTTTTATACGCGTAAATTCCTGGAACCATCGGCAAAAGCGCCGGAAATGCGATAATCTCAGCCGGCACCTTAAGCCTTTTTGCAAAAAACATACCAAGTATCCCTGCTAAAAACGACGCTATCAAAGTCGCCACCGTGATGTTAAGAATTTGCATCTGAAGTATCAAAAATCGACTAGCATGTGATATCGCGGCGATGAGTGCGGAAAATGCCAACGTTTTAGCAGGAGGCGAACTCGCATATGCAAAGCCTAGTCCCGCAACAGCTGCAAACAAAGCATCTATCATGGTTGCTAAAAATAGTTCAAACACCAATTAGTCCTATATTTGAGATAGAAAGCGTCATATAAACACCGATGGCTATACATAAGATGAGTATACCCGTGCTAAAGGCGCGACTTATGCCGACAAGTATATTTTCGTTTAAAATATCAAATATCGAATTTATCATAAAAATTCCAGGCATCATAAACAAGATACTAGAACCTATGGCGACATCAGGCGTCGTGGAAAATCCAAAATGAACTCCCAAATATGCTATAAATGACGATATGAATGAGACGATTATGTATTGAAGTTTTAAATTTACGCTAAATTTAGCAAGCAAAAATCTACAATAAAACCCTATAAATGTAGCCACAAACACAGAGATCACAGCCCCCAAATCACCACCAAAAAGCTTACAAAAAGCCGAATTTGCAAGCGTTATAAAAATGAGCGTTTTAGCAAAAGAGTTATTTTGATGAGTTATGATATCGGCAAAATGCTCCTTTGCTACTTCAAGACTAAATCTATCATCATATATCTGCCAACTAAGTGCGCTAAGTTCCGAGATAAGTCTAAAATTTACAACAGAAGTCGCGGTGCTTTTAACATAAGTCCGCCTAATAGAGTTATCAAGCGGGTCCATAACGCTAATGGTAAAATTTCTAACAAATATCGTTAAACTAACATCATAACCATAAGCCCTTGCTATACGACCAACACAACGATCGATCCTTGCGGTATACGTGCCGATACTTAGCATTTTTGTAGCGTATTCGATCAAAAAGTCGGTAACGGCTTGGATATGAGGTTTTTCTTTCATGCCTGACTTTTAGGTTTTATCGCACTTATAAAAAATAGTAAAGTCTGTGCCATAAGCATTAACTTCATTACGTATTCGCTTGCTTTATGCATAGCGTCAAACTCGGCATTGCCCATCGTCATCTCTTCCCCCATAGCTTGTGCAGCGATGATAAAATCCGTAAAATAAAACACAAAAGCAAGAGCGAGCGATAAATTTATAAACGCCAATGCAAAGCTTGAAATTTTAATATAAAAGCTTGTTTTTCCTTTTGGACCAAATAGCTC
The DNA here is from genome assembly GCF_014892335.1 of Campylobacter sp. 7477a. Taxonomy (NCBI): domain Bacteria; kingdom Pseudomonadati; phylum Campylobacterota; class Epsilonproteobacteria; order Campylobacterales; family Campylobacteraceae; genus Campylobacter; species Campylobacter sp. 7477a. The sequence continues at coordinate 23,540 of NZ_JADBJH010000007.1, read as the reverse complement.
AAATAACAATGCAAATGCACTCACAAAAAGCAAAGCGTAATTATACTTGATAAAAATTTGCGTCATTATCACTCCACTTTCAAAGTGAGTAAGCGGGCTTTCTCCCATATATCTTTGCGGATAAAATATCGCAGGAGCTACAAATACACCAAGAGCAAGCTCCACACCAATAAGTCCAGCCAATAAAAACAAATACACGTTTTTCATACTTTCCCTTTAGTTTTATTTAAATTTTTTGCAATAAATCCGCGGTCAAATCCGGCTAGATCCGTATAAAACTCCGCACTAAATCCATAAAATTTCAAACACTCACCCATCGCTTTTTTTTGGTCATATCCCATCTCACAAGCAAGATATCTAACACCTTTTTGACTTGCGATCCTTACTATATCTTTTAAAATTTCATCGCCTTTTTCACCGCCAAAAAGTGCGGTTTTAGGCTCGTTTAAAACCCATTTGTCAAGCTTGTAATCATTTGCGATGTAGGGTGGATTTGAAACTATGATATCAAACTTCTCATCCACTGTGTTTAAAAACTCGGTTTTTACAAATTTTATTTTATCCGCTACGTTAAATTTTAACGCATTTTGCTTTGCATTTTTTAGCGCTATTTCACTGATATCGGTTGCAACTATACTTGTGTCTAAATTTAAAGCCAAACAAACGCTTATTATCCCACTTCCTGTGCCGATCTCAGCGATTTTTGGATTATCAAATTCCTTTGATAGCTCAAGCACTTTTTCAACTAAAATTTCAGTCTCTGGTCTAGGGACTAAAACTCCGCTAAGCACGTCAAATTCAAGCGAGTAAAACGAGACAAGACCCGTTATGTATTCAAGAGGTTCGCCATCTTTAAAACGCTCTATCAAAGCAAAATATCCGCTCTCGTCTTGCAGTTCGTTTTTTAAATTTAAAAAAAGCTCGTTCTGGCTTACCTTAAGGTGAAATAGCATTAAATTTCTTGCTACGTTTGCACCGCTTTCGTGGATCTTAAGCTCGCTTCTAGCCTTTACTAAAGCCTCTTCAATCCTCATTTTCAAGCTCATTTATACGTTCAACAAGACTTGGATGCGAGTGATATAGTATCGCATAAAGCGGATGTGCAAGCGGGAAAGCTTTGTTTTGACTGCCTAACTTTTTAAGCGCATTTATCATACTTTGCCTATCTTTTGTTTTTGCACCAAATTTATCTGCATTAAACTCATTTTTACGACTTATATATGAGATAAATGGGCTAAATATAGGACTAAATATAGGACTAAATAAAAGCAAAAACACTATCACGGCACCACCACCGCTCATACCTAGCGCGTCATAAGCGCCTTTATTAATATTACCAAATACTCCAAAAAGACAAAACAACATAAGCGAACTTAAAGCTATCATTTTTAAAATATCCTTATGTTTAAAATGCCCCAACTCATGTCCTAAAACAGCTATGATCTCATCCACGCTTAGTTTTTTGATAAGCGTATCAAAAAGAACCACGCGTTTTGTAGCACCAAGTCCTCCAAAGTAGGCATTTAGACGATTATCGCGTTTACTTGCATCTATCACAAAAACACCACTACTTTTAAAGCCAAGAGAGGTTAGTAAATTTTCGATATTTGACTTTAGTTCGCCGTCTTCAAGCGGAGTTACTTTGTTAAAAATAGGAGCTATAACGGTTGGATAAATGATGTTTATTATCAAAATGATGCCAAAGCTTATCAAAAATGCCCAAAACCACCAAAGTTCGCCAAGTGCCTCAAGACAAAACAGAAGCAGCCAAACAAACGCCGAGCCAAAAACAAGCGTTAACGCGAGCGATTTTATCGTGTCTATGATAAAAATTTTAGCTGTTACGTTTGAAAAACCGTGCTTTTTGTCTTTTATAAATTTTTCATAGACATTAAATGGCAAATCAAATAAAGAATTTATGATCAAAAAACTCATTACAAAAACGATGTATTCGGTATTTGAGGCTGTTTTGACAGTAGCTTCAAATAAAATTCTAAGACCAAAAACAAGCCAAACAATACTAACAAAAGTACCAAAAATAAGAGAGGCAAGTTCAAATTTTTGATTATCTATGGCAATTTTAGCCGCGTTTTTATACTCGGCTTCTTCTAAAACAACGGCAGGCTTTAAACTCTCTTGTTTGATAAATTTAATCTGCAAAAACGAAACATAAGCCTTAAAGGCAGCATAAAAAACGAATAAAACTACAAAAAAACCAAGCATTTAACCTACTTTATAAAATTATCATAAAATGAACTGATGAATACGATTAAAATAATAAAAGGAATTATAAATTTAACATACCAGTGCCAAAAATTAACGATCTTAACGCACTTTTCACTACCTTTTAAAATTTCAGCTTTCGCTTCATCGCCTAATACCCAGCCTACAAACAAGGCGCATCCAAGCGAAGTAAGAACGAAAAATATCGTCGCACTTATCGCGTCATAGGCATCAAATATATTTTTACCAAAGATTGTAATATGAGAAAGTAAATTTGTAGCCATTAGACTAGGGATATTGCCCAAAACAAAAATTCCTCCAAGAACTATAAATATCGCCTTTTTACGGCTTACTTTAAATTTTTCCTGTAAGGTTGTTATCATAACCTCATAAATCGGAAGCGATGTTGTAAGTGCCGCTATCATTAAAAGCGTAAAAAACGCCGTCGCGATAAGGCTACCAAACGGCATATGAGAGAAGACTATCGGTAAACTTTTAAAGACAAGACTTGGACCGCTGTTTGGCTCGATACCAAAACTAAAGAGAGAAGGAAATATTATAAAGCCAGCAAGCACGGCGATAGCCGTGTTTAAAATGCCAGTTATCACTGAAATTTTAACAAGACCTTCGTCTTTTTTTACAAAGCTAGAAAGTGTTATCATCACGCCAAAACCAAGTGATAAAGCAAAAAATACCTGTCCCAAAACGTCGATAAACAGCTTCATATTTATCTTAGAAAAATCTGGCGTAAGATAAAATTTAATGCCTTGCGCAGCTCCATCAAGAGTTATGTTTTTAGCAACCATTGTTAGCATAAGTAAAAACAAAATCGGCATTAGATATTTTGCTGCCTTTTCTATACCTTCAACCGCTCCTTGCACCAAGATAACGTAGTTTATAAGAACAAAAACAAGGGTTGCAAAACTGATAGTCATTGGGTTGTTTATGATATTTTGATTATAAAATTCTGTTGTTTGCGTGATAGTTATGATATTTGATAAGTCAAATAATCCAAAGATGATCTGCCCGATATAGCTTAAAACCCAACCACCGATAACCATATAATAAGACATAATGCCAAACGCACCAAGTAGTCCCATCCAGCCTACTATCTTCCAGTATTTAGCGATACGCTTGCCGTTTGCCATACCGCTAAATGCATCAACCGCATTGACCTTTAGACGTCTGCCGATAGCATTTTCAACCAATATCATGGGAATTCCTATCACTATCATCGCCACAACAAATGTGAGCACATACGCTCCTCCGCCGTTTTGTCCAACCAAATAAGGAAACCTCCACGTTGCACCAAATCCAACGGTAGCACCTGCAACAGCTAAGATATATGTGAGTTTTGAACTCCAGTTTTGCCTCTTTTTCATTTCTTGTTCCGTCTATAAATTTTAAAGCAAAGATTTTAACGAAAAAATGCTTATTTTTTTAATAAAAAGATATGAATTTATTTGTTTGTCTTACAAAAATATCACAAATTTTTAAAGTCTTCAAGCGTTTCTTACGGTGTGTAAAAACTGCATGTGCTTTCTATACTGTTCAACAACATCGTTTATCAAAGTCGCTTCACTCCAGCCAAGCACGTCATAATCCTGCCCGCCTTCGTTTAAAAATACCTCTGCTCTATAATACAAATCATCGCCGTTAAGGGCTTGAGTGTAGCCTGGGCTATTTCTTTTTACAAGTTTTATGCCGTAGCTAAAGTCTTGTTCGTCCTCCAAGCTCACGCTTAATTTTATAAAATTTCCGCCAGAGTTTTGCTCTATTTTTGAGCTTAAGCCGTTTTTGTCAAATTCATCTTTTAGCTCTGAAAATGCGTCAAAAACAACACTTTGCATAAATTTATACGCATCTTTTTTATTTGGTAGTTCAATGATAGTCTTTAAACGCTCCTGCCAACTTTTTGACAACTCGCCAATAGGCATATTTGAAAAATTTTGCATTTTACTTTTAATATGATCGATCCTTAAAGCTTTAAATAGTCCAAAAATCGCAAACATAAGAGCTAGAGTAAATGGTAAAGCCGCAACTATAGTCATAGCTTGAAGCGAAGCCAAACCTCCTCCCAGCATAAGCGATGCCGCGACTAAACCTATAGCTAGTCCCCAAAAAATTTTCTGCCAAATGGGCGTATTATCAGAGCCGTTTGAACAAAGCATATTTATCACCATCGCAGCAGAGTCGGCTGATGTTATAAAAAATACAACTACCATTAAAATCGCGATAATACATAATATCTTTGATAGTGCGAAATTTTCTAAAAAAACAAAAAGAGCAGTTGCTACGTCGCTAACAACGGCGTTTGCCAAAGTAACATCACCGCCGTTTACTAAATTTATAGCGCTATTGCCAAAAAAGGTCATCCACATAAAAGTAAATCCCGTCGGGACAAAAAGCGCACCGATGACAAATTCTTTTATGCTTCTACCTTTTGAAATTTTAGCTATAAAAAGCCCCACAAAAGGCGACCATGAAAGCCACCAAGCCCAGTAAAGCAGTGTCCAGCCGCCAAGCCAACCGTCACTCATCTTTCCATAAGCATTTAGGTTAAAGGTATTTGCGGTAAGAGCCGCGATGTATTCGCCACTATTTTGTACCAAAGCCCTTAAAAGACCGGTGGTTTCTCCTAAAAACAGAATCAAACTCATAAAAACAATAGCCGTTATGATGTTTAAATTTGATAATATTTTTATCCCTTTATCAACCCCAAGTGCCGCCGAAGCTGTTGCACAAAGACAGAGTATAACAAGCAAGGTTATATTAATATCGGGCATCTTAAACACATAACTAAGTCCTGCATTTACCTGAATAACGCCGTATCCCAGCGAAGTAGCCACACCAAAAAGCGTAGCTATAACAGCAAAAATATCTATAACATCTCCCAACCTGCCGTAAATTTTATCACCTATAAGCGGATAAAACGCCGAACGAAGCGTAAGCGGTAAGTTGTGTCTATACGCAAAAAACGCCAAGATCAGTGCAACTATAGCATATACAGACCAAGCACTTATACCCCAATGAAAAAACGTGATATTCATAGCAAGCCTTGCTGCTTCAACGCTTTTACCCTCTCCAATGGGAGGAGTTAAAAAGTGCATAAGCGGTTCACCTACTCCAAAAAATACAAGCCCTATCCCCATGCCTGCTGCAAAAAGCATGGCAAACCATGAGATATTTGTGTATTCCGGTATGGAGTGATCCGCACCTAGCTTTATCTCTCCAAAACGCGAAAATCCAAGCACAAATACGCTTAAGACTATAATTGCGATAGATAAAACATAAAACCAACCAAATTTATCAGCTACTAAATCCTGCGCACCTTTAAAAATTTGTTTTGAACTTTCAGGAAAAATAAGCGAGAAAATTGTTATTAAAAATATAACTATGATCGAAGGATAAAATACTTTTGGATTAAATTTACTCTTTTTTACTCTCATTTGTCACCTTTAAACTGTATTTGTATCAAAAATAACACAAAAAAGTAAATGTCTAAAAACAAACAAGAGCAAACTCTCATTAAAAAATTTACAAATAAACAAAGCTCTAGCCGTAAAACACGGCTAGATATCACTTACCAATCACTTGGATCGAGTGGCTCGTTAGGCGTAAAAGTGCATTCGCTACCTTTGCATTTTACAGCTGCATCTATATAAACACCTTTTGTAAAGCCACCTTTTTTAGCCTTAGACTGTGCTTCTAAAGCACGACCGCCGGCTGCGCAGTGAAAGATTACATAAGTGTCAGGAAGTTTTGATAAAAATGTCTTTTCGTCATTTTCTTCAATAGATATATGAAGTGAACCAGGAACAAAACCTGTCGCTCTCTCATCGCTTCTTCTTACGTCAACTATAGTTACGCCTGCCGGTAATTTTTTATAATTTGCCAAAAACCATTCGCCGTCAACAGAACCCATATCAAGCCCTTTTTTGATCGGCCCCATAAACGGTGTGCTAAGTTTTGTAACGGCTCCGCTTGCTGCGGCTTCGCTTCCACCTTTAGTTGTTTTTAGCCCCGCTTCTTTCCATGCAGGAACTCCCGCTGAGTAGTTTGCAACTTTAGTATAACCAAGAGAGACTAGCTTTTGAGCTACTATGTGTGACTTTTTGCAGTCATAACCTTGGCAAAACGTAATAATCTGCGTATCTTTGGCACTTGGAAATCTACCGCTAAGTTTATCAAGCTCGGTATCTGTTATAGATATCGCTCCAGGGATGCTTTCTGCTAGAAATTTAGCATAAGGTCTAGCATCTATCATAAATGCCGAGTTGGCGTCAAATGCATTTTTAACAGTTGGGGTACCAACTTCGATATAGTCTTTTTTAGACCATTCAGGATAGCCTGCTTGGTATAATTTTACGTTTTTATAGCCTAGCTCTTTAAGCATGATGGCTACTTTTGGACTTTTTGCACAGTCCCAACCTTGACAAAAAACGATAATCTCTTTATCTTTTGGCGTGCCGTCTATCCTTTTTACATGATCTTTAAAGTCCGTATCATGAATTTGGATACTTGACGGGATAGTTCCTGCATTATAATGTCTATCAGGTCTTGCGTCTATAAATAACGCTTCCGAGTTACCCCTCATACCGCTTCCAAGCTTGCTTCTTGCATAAGAAAAGTCTACAACCTCAAGCTTGCCTTTTTCGATTAACGACTTAACTGAGTCGGACGGTTTTGTAGCTATAGCTTGTGCCGCTGCAGCAGAAGTATTTGACGTAGCGCAACCGCTAAACATCAAAGCCGTTGTAAGCGCAATAGCGCTAATAAATTTCAATTGCATAGTTTCTCCTTTTGTAAAAATGGTTTAAATTCTTCCAGGTAGCATTCCGTGGAAAATTATAGGTTTCATCATATATACCTTAAGCAACCACATACTCCATCGCTCTTTAGTCGGATCAAGAGGGAAAGACGGCGCAGGCTTGCCAGACCAGTCAAACTCGGCAAACATTACGGTGCCGATACTTGTGATAAACGGACAAACTGTATATCCGTCGTATTTAGCAGGCAGCTTATCTTTTTTCTCCATTACGGCGATTAGGTTATCCACAAGCACGTGATACTGTTTTCTAGAGCTTCCGCCGGTTTTTCCAAGAGGCACGGCAGCACAGTCACCTATAGCAAAGACATTCGGATAGGCTGTATGTTGAAGCGTTTCTTTATTAGCCGGCACCCAGCTAGCAGGCGAGCCAAGAGGTGATTTACCTACAGCATCTGGTGCTTTTTGAGGTGGAACAACATGTAAAAAGTCAAATTTTTTCTCAAATGTTTCCTTTTTGGTTATCATCTCATACTCTTCTAGGTCTTTATCCCACTCGCCTTTTTCGACCCATGTTTTTTCAAAAGTTGCAACTTGATTTTGAGTATCTACCGCTACCAAACGTGTTTTAAATTCCCATTTAAAATCGCGCTTGCTAAACTGCTCTTCTATAGCTTTTGCATATTCGGGCACTCCAAAAAGCTTGTCGCTATTTGTGTAAAATAAAATTTCAACCTTATCTCTTACGCCTGCTTTTTTAATTAGATCGTTTGCGATATACATTACCTTTTTAGGTGCGCCACCGCATTTTACAGCAGTAGGTGAGTCTGTAAAGATAAGTTGGAGTTTTTCGTTACCTTTTAAATTTTTAGCCTTTTTTATTATCTCTTGTATACCATCATAAGTATCAACGGAACCTTCTGCAAAATAAAGCGAATAAACACCGTTTTTGCCGACTTTTTTACGCACTTCGTCGCAATTTCCAAGAGTGGTTATCTCACCCTCAAGACCTTTTATGGCTCCATAATTTAAAGTAACACCCATAGCAACCACAAGATAGTCGTAACCAACCTCGGTGCCGTCTTCAAGTATCACTTTGTTATTTTCAGGATCGAAATTTTTAGCTGCTTTTTGTATCCAATTGACCTCTTTTGGCATGAAGTCACTTGTTTGATAAATAATATCTTCTTTCTTATATACACCTGCGGCTATAAGAGTCTGACCGGCCTGATATGAAACAGATATAGGATTTGGCTCGATCACGGTTATATCTGGGTTTCTTAGTCTTTTGCAAAGTTTTGCCGCAGTCGCAACACCGGACAAACCGCCTCCAACGATGACTATCCTGCCAGTAGCCGAAGAGGCAGCTTTGGCTGATACAGGCGCAGCTGCATTTGACAACACTCCCGCCGCTAAAGGTGAGATAGCTATAAGTTTCATTGCCTCTCTACGAGAAAGCTTATAACCATTTTTTTCAAGCTCATCAAGAACTTCATTGATAATCTTGTCTTGGCTCATAAAATACTCCTTTATATAAAATCATATTTTTAAATTTTAAAGTTACATTGTTCTTTTAAGGAACACAGCAATTGTATCATCATCTAAAAATTTATTTTGTAACAAAGTTACATTATTTTAGACTGACATTAAGCTATGATTACAGTGTTAAAACAAAATTTTAAACATACCAAAAGGAGTAGAAATGAAAAAAATAATCTCATGCGCTTTAATAGCAATGATGGGGCTTTCAATAGCCAGTACTACGGCATTTGCCGACTATGCAAGAGGTCAAAAGCTATATCTTAAGTTTATGAAAGATGCTACAGGCATAAAAGGTGATGCTTTTGCGGCACAACACACAATAGCAGAGTGGAAAGGCATGTGTGAAAACGAAGGTGAAGGCTTTATAAAGGCGATGTCATCGAAGTTTCCAAGTGCAAATGATTTTTTAAGTGGAGCACAATTTAAGAAATTTCAACCTGACATTTGTGACTTTGTGATCCATTACGCAAAAGATAGCGGCAACGTTCCTTCTTGCTAAAAACCTTATTCACTCCTGAATTTTAAAATTTAGGAGTGAAAATTTTACTTTCTACACTAAATTCTCTAAATTTTCTGAAATTTCAAGCACTTCAAAATATTCATTTTCTAATTTTTCAAGCTCGGCTTTTTTACTTTCAAGTTCGTCGTAAATTTTATTAATACCAATCTCTTGATAAATTTGCGGATCGCTTAAAGCTGTTTCAAGCTCTAAAATTTTAGCCTCTAAACTTTCTATCAAAGCCGGATTTTCATTTAAAATTTTATTTTGTTTGTAACTTAACTTTGATCCGCTTTTTTGCTTTTGAACGGTTGTGGTTTGGTTTTTTATTAACTCGTTTTCAAACTCATCTATCTCGCCAAGCTCATCTTTTAGCTCCAAATACGCGCTGTATTCATTATGCACAACCTCGATATTTTGACCCTCAAATGCCCAAAGTTTATTTGAAATTTTATCAACAAAATACCTGTCATGACTTACAAAGATAATCGCTCCCATAAAGCTTTGCAGATACTCTTCAAGGATGTTTATAGTAGCGATATCAAGGTCATTTGTCGGCTCGTCAAGAACCAAAATATCATACTCTTTAGTAAAAAGAAGTGCAAGTGCGACGCGGTTTTTTTCACCACCGCTTAAAACACCTACTGGCTTATCAAGATACTCTTTTGGAAATAAAAAATTTTTAAGATATCCGTAAACGTGCATATTTCGTCCGCGCACCATCACGTGATCACCGCCATTTGGGCAAAAAATTTCTATTAAATTTTTATCATCGTTTAGTTCGCTTCGATTTTGATCAAAGTATCCAACCCTCACTTCTCCACGCTCTATCTTGCCTTTAAATGGCGGGATTTTGCCCAAAAGAGCTTTTAAAAGCGTGCTTTTACCACTTCCGTTTCGCCCTACTATCGCTATACGTTCACCTTGAAGAATTCTTGCGTTAAAGTCCTTTAACAGCTCTTTATCGCCCATTTTTAGCGTCAGGTCTTTTACCTCAAAAAGCATTTTTTTACGATTAGTCGAGTGGGTTTGGTTGAAATTTTTACTTGCGCGTTCCAGTTCTAGCTTTACGCGTCTTATCACGCCTGGGTTTTTCTTGGCTTCTTCGCGCATAGCCAGCACACGTTCTTTACGTCCTTCATTACGCTTTAGCCTTGCTTTAACACCGCGTCTTAGCCACTCCTCTTCGCTTTTTAAATTTTTTAAAAGCGTCTCATGGGTTTTAGCCATACTCTCTAAAATTTCTTGTTTTTTAGCCAAATAATACGCATATCCGCCGTCAAATGACCTTATTTTCGCCTCTTCTATCTCTATGCTTCTAGTTGCGATAGCATCTATAAAATAGCGATCGTGACTTATAAATATAATGGTTTGCTTTGAGTTTTTAAGCATATCCTCTAAAAATCTAACCATATAAACATCAAGATGGTTTGTAGGCTCATCAAGCAGTAAAACATCAGGCTTTTTAAGGATAAGTGCACCCAGTGCAACACGCCTGATCTCTCCTCCGCTTAGGCTGTTTACTAGGCGATTTTCATACTCTTTTAGACTAAATTGAACAAGCACTTGCTCTATGCTTCGCTCTATATCCCAGCCGTCTTTACTCTCTATAAATTTAATAAGCTCATCGGCTCTTGCGTGTATGGCGGTATTTTCAGGCTCATGAGCGAGAATTTCAACCACTTTTGCATACTCTTCACGTGCTTCAAAAATTTCTTTAAGCTCTAAATTTAAAACACCTTTAACACTTAAATCATCATCGTATTTTGGGGCTTGAGAGAGCATTTGCACGCTTATATTGTTTTGTGTTACAACACGTCCGCTATCAACATCATAAGCACCACAGATAATCTTCATCAATGTGCTTTTACCACCGCCGTTTTTGCCGATTATGGCGATTCTCTCGCGCTCGTTTATACTTAGGCTGACTTCATTTAAAATTTCATTTGGACCAAATTTTTTACTAACTTCGATAAGATCTATTAGCGCCATTTTTAAACCTAAAATGAAATTCCCATACTTAGGGCAATGACGCAAAGCACAAAGGCAAGAGGAACATAAACATATCTTCCGATGTTATACCATAAGTCGCCGTGCTTTTTGGCTGCTCCAGTGTTTATCTCGTCCATTATCTCCTCTTTTTTTATCACCCAAAACCAAGAAAGAGCGCCGATAACTGCACCGATAGGAATGATATATATACTAACAAGATCCATCCACGGTCCCCAACTTGAGATCATCTCCATGTTTATACCAACTCCTAAACATATAACACAAAGAGCTACAAGCACGTGAGTTCGTTTTAGTTTTGGAAATTTATGAAGTATCGACTCGGCTACAGCCTCAAACATGTTTTGCAAAGATGAAATTCCGCCAAAAATAACAGCCGTAAAAAGTATGATCGCAAAATTTTGCCCACCTGGCATATCTTGTAAAATTTTAGGCAAGGTCACAAAAAGAAGTTTTGGTCCAGCAGCAGGATCCATAGAGTAGGCAAATACGGCAGGTATCATAACAAATGCCGCCACAGTAGCCGCTATGGTATCAAATATCGCCGTCTTTCTTGCAGAGTCAACCACGTCTTCAGTCTTTGGCAAATACGCACCATAAACTATCATGCCAGAACCCGTAATGGAAAGCGAGAAAAACGCCTGTCCCATAGCCGCAACCCAAACCATAGGATCGCTAAGCTTTGAAAAATCAGCCTTAAATATAAATTTATACCCCTCAAAAGCACCATCAAGCATAGCAACACGCACCGCCAAAATAGTAAAAAGTATAAAAAATAACGGCATCATGATCTTGTTTGTTTTTTCGATACTTTTTGCTCCAAAAAATAACGTAAGCAAAGTGCCAACCACAACGATAATATGAAAAGGCACAACCGAATACGGCGTAAGAGCGAAGGACTCAAACCAGGTATTTGCATCAACACTCATTAAAGAGCCACTAAGCGCTTGCGTTAAAGCCTTTAAAACATAAGCTATGATTACCGCGTAGCCGATAGCTATACACATAGAGCCTGCAAGCGGTATCCAGCCTAAAATTTTACCAACTCCGCCGAGTCCTCTTGTTGCAAAGGCGTATTCGTATGAGCCAAGAGTTCCCGTCTTAGCCCTTCTGCCGATGGCATACTCCGCACTTAGCGCAACATAAGAAAAAAGCGCGATAAACATTAGATAGATGATCAAAAAAGCACCACCACCGTTTGCGCCGACCTTATACGGAAAGCCCCAGACATTCGCCATGCCAACGGCAGAGCCGACACACGCGATAATAAAGGCCCACCTAGAGGTAAAATTTTTCTTTTCCATTTTTTATCCGTTAAAATTTAGTTTTTGTATGATTATACTTAAAAAATCTTGTAAGATACCTTTTTAAAGATTACCCATACTTATTGTTTTAAGTATATATCTTTTATTTGTAAGAAACAATAATGCGTCCAAAAGCCAAAGTGTGTAAAATTTACAAGTTTTAAACTAAAATTTCTATCATTTTAGGTAAAATCAGCACTTTTATAAGGAAAATTTTATGAATTTATCTCTCAAAAAACTTACCATACCTATATTTTTGGATATGTTTTTGCACTTTATAACACTCATCATAAACACATATATGGTGACAAAGGTAAGCGTTCATCTAGTCGGAGCTATGGGCGCAGGAAACCAAGTCATGGACCTATTTATGACGATATTTGGCTTTTTAAGCGTGGGTTGCTCTATCGTAGTGGCACAAGCCTTAGGTGCTAAGAACAAAAAACTTGTAAAACGCGTCATTCACGCAAGTATAACATTTAACTCTATCGTAGGGCTTTTGTCTGCGACATTTATCTTTTTTTACGGATATGAAATTTTAGAGCTTCTAAAAGTCCCGGCAAATTTACAACAAGAAAGCTATACCTACTTACATATGCTTGGTTTTGCACTCATGTTTGACGGTATCGGCATGGTGCTTGCTGCGATTTTGCGCGTTTATGGATATGCTACCGAGGTTATGTTTGTTTCGTTTTTAATGAACATTATAACCGTTGCAGGTAACGCCATCATGCTTTTTGATTGGTTTGGCTTGCCAAGTTACGGACTATACGGGGTTGCTATATCAACCATAGCAGGACGATTTGTCGGACTTATCGTGCTTGCCATTATGCTTATCCGCCTTGCAAAAGTTAGAATTTTCATTAAAAGACTATTTAGCTTACCATTTAACGTCTTGCGTAAAATTTTGCATGTCGGGCTTCCAAGCGCCGGAGAAAACCTGCTTTGGATGGCTCAATACATGGTCGCCTTTGGCTTTGTTGCAAGTATGGGAGAAGCAAGTTTGTCGGTGCAAACGATTTACTTTCAAATAACACTTTTAATACTTCTGTGCGGGGCAAGCATAAGCATAGCAAACGAAGTTATAGTCGGGCATTTGGTTGGCGCTAAGCAGTTTGAAGAGGCTTATCTCCGTACTTTTAGGGCATTAAGATACGGCGTTATTGCAACCGTTGTTGTTGTGCTTATAATGTTTGCGTTAAAAGACCTTATCATGCATGAGTTAAATTTAACACAAGAGTTAAAAGATGTTATGTTGCCACTTTTTACGCTATCTATCGTGCTTGAGATCGGCAGGACATTTAATATCGTTATCGTAAATGCTCTTCGTGCTAGCGGCGATGCTAGATTTCCATTGATGACGGGCTTAGTTTTTATGTGGGGTGTAAGTCTTCCGCTTGGGTATTTTTTAGGAATTTATCTTGGCTGGGGAATACTTGGCGTTTGGATAGGATTTACGGCTGATGAATGGCTAAGAGGACTTGTTAATACTTGGCGCTGGAAGAGTAAAAAATGGCAGTCAAAACGGCTTGTATAAATTTTTATAACCTACAAGTCAAGCTAAATTTCAAACCGCGCGTTAAAAACACTCATTTAAGAGTAGCTAAAAACGCGCAAATTTCGATGACGCTACCATTTCGTGCAACTCAAAAACAAGCCATAGATTTTTTAGAAAAAAACAAAGAGTGGCTTATAAATACACATGAGAGAATTTTAAAAAACATGCCAAAAGATGGTGAGTTTATCCTGCTTGGCAAAATTTATAAAATAAAATTCGATGAAATTTACAAGATACCTGTAATCGATGACAATGAAATTTTAGTAAAAGATAAAAACTTGCTTGAAAAATTTAAAAAAACCAGAGCAAAGGAAATTTTTAGCAAAGCTATAATGGAATTTAAGCCACTTATAAATCGTGAGGTTAATCGCATCACCGTAAGAAATATGCAAACTAGATGGGGGAGTTGCAACTCTCGCAAAGGATATATAAATTTAAATATAAATTTGATAGAAAAAGACGAAGAGCTCATAAAATACGTCGTTCTTCACGAACTAACACATCTTATATATCCGCATCATCAAAAGAGTTTTTATAACTTTATCGAGCGTATAATGCCTGACTTTAGAAAGAGAGAGAAAAGACTAAACGGCAAGATCGTATAGGAAATTTAAATTAAAAAAACCGATGTTCAAATTTAAAACCTAAACATCGGGAATTTAATCTTAAGCAGTGGCTAGGGATTTTTCTCGTTTATTTTTCATCCACTGAGTAGCAAATACAAACATATATATACCAAATCCTATCGCATAAGCGGCGTATTCGTTTGGCACAACAGAGTATTTAGCACAGATGTTTGGCACAAGCATCAAAGGCACAACTGATACCAAAAGCACCCTTTCCCAAATTCTGACTTTTGTCACAAAATACCCTTGCAACACACTCGAAAATGCAAACATACCAATTACTGTCATTGCAAAAACAAGTAGTATTTCAAAAGGATTACTCATCCAAACTATCCCTTTTGTATCAAGCGGATCATCTGGGTTTACGCTTTCGATTAGCATAAGTTTGTTATTAAAGAAAAATGCAAACGGCAAGATCGCAGTTCTAAGATCATATAAAAATCCTTGAAGTCCGACTATGACTGGATTTGCCTTGGCAATACCTGCTGCCGCATATGCAGCGATACCAACAGGCGGTGTATCGTCGGCTAAAATTCCAAAATAAAACACAAACATATGTGCAGCTATAGCCGGCACTAAAAAGCCGTTTTTATACGCTAGAAGCAGTATAACAGGCGCGACCAAGCTTGAAACAACTATGTAGTTTGCCGTAGTAGGAAGCCCCATACCAAGCACCAGCGACATAACAGCGGTAAGAAGTAGGATTAAGATTATATTATTTCCGGCGACTTGCTCGACTATCTCTGAAAGCACTTGACCAAGTCCCGTTAGCGATATAGAGCCGACAATAATACCCGCAAGTCCTGTTGCTACAGCTATCGTAGTCATGCTTTTTGCCGCAGAAACCATTGCCCAAAATATATCGCTAAAACCGACCAAAACGTCATCTTTGCTTATCTTTTCGCCTTGGGCTAGTTTTTTTACAGGCTCTTGAAATATCATTATCAAAAATAAAAATCCTATCGCATTAAACGCTGCCGATATGGCAGACTCTTTTGCAATCAAAAGCGTATAAAGCAGGACTAGTATCGGCGTGATATAATGTATACCGCTAAGGAAAATTTTAAGCCTTGAGTGGTATTCGCTTTGCTCTATCCCCTTTAATCCCAATTTACAGCTTTCTAAATGCACGATAAAAAATAACGAGATATAACATGCAAATGCTGGTATAACAGCCGCCATCATGACATTTGTATATGTCATACCTAAAAATTCAGCGATGATAAATGCAGCTGCACCCATAATAGGAGGCATAAGTTGACCATTTACTCCTGCCGCAACTTCGATAGCGCCTGCTTTTGTTCTACTAAGACCGGCTTTTTTCATAAGTGGGATGGTAAAAGTTCCAACAGTCACAACGTTTGCAGTTGAGCTTCCGCTTACCATGCCTGTTAATCCACTTGCTATAACTGAAGCTTTTGCCGGACCACCTCTAAATTTACCAAGTAAAGAAAAGGCTAAATTTATAAAATACTGCCCTGCTCCGGCTCTTTCAAGCAGTGATCCAAAAAGCACAAAAAGATAGATAAAACTAACACTAACACCGATAGGAACTCCAAAAATTCCCTCCGTTGTTAAAAACATATGACCGGCTAATTTCTCAAAACTTGCACCCTGATGCGCGATAATATCTGGCATATATCGCCCAAAATAATCATACAATAAAAATAAAATCGAAATAATACCAAGTGCCGGACCGATGACTCTTCTGCCTGCTTCTATAAGCACGATAACCGCGATAAATGCGATAATTACATCTCTTTGTAAATAGTCACCCGGTCTTTCAGCCAAACTATAAAATTCAATAGCCGGATAAAGCACGGCTAAGGTACCGACAACACATAGTATTAGATCATAAAATGGCAAGCTTGTATGTGCTTTTTTGTGAAAAGTAACCGGATAAAGTAAGAATACAAGGGATATCGCAAAGGCAAGGTGTGCCGATCTTGCAATGTTTGTATTTAAAGGAAAATACGCTATATAAAGCTGAAATACAGACCATGAAAAGCATAAAATAGCTACAAAATAGTTGTAAAAATTACTATTTATCTCTCTCGTTTTGACTTCAACGAATTGCTCTTCGTTCTCGTGAGTTTTATTCTCCATACCTCTCCTTGCTTAAAATCTTAAAAAGCCTAGATTATATCAAAATAAAAATTTTTAACTGCTTAGCTAGCGTTTTAAAATATAGATTTTTTAAAAATTTAAGTGATTTTCAGCAGAAAAATCTGCTGAAAATTTTAATTATTTTATAATCCCAGCTTCTTTAAATACAGCCTCAGCCGCAGGGTGTAAAGGCGCTGAAAGACCTTGGATTAAGTTATCTTTTGTTACTGATTTTAGCGCAGGGTGTAAAGTTTTATACTCATCAAAATTATCAAGTATTGACTTAACAACAGCTCTAACAGCCTCATTGTTAGCACTTTCATCAGCCACCAAAACAGCCTTAACACCTATGCTATTTACATCTCTATTTATACCTTCATAGCTACCGTTTGGTATAACACCTTTTGCAAAATACGGATAGTCGGCTATCATCTTATCAACGTCTTCGCCAGTAATATCCAAGATGTCAATAGGCATTGAGTTTGCCGCATCAGTGATATTTGCTGTAGGATGTCCCACCATAAAGCTATAGCCGTCTATTTTTTTATCTTTTAGCGCATGAGGGCACTCTTGCACCGTCAAAACACCACGATATCCAAGCTTAGCAACATCAAATTTCTTAGCTTTAAACACAGCTAGGGTTGTTACTTCGTTACCACTACCAGGATTTCCTACATTGTATTTTTTACCGGCTAAGTCTTCAATGCTTTTTATACCGCTATCCTTTGTAACAACAAGCGCTAAAAGCTCAGGATATATAGATACGACCGAGCGCAATCTTTGATCACCCATTTTTTCAAATTTGCCAGTTCCGTTAAATTTATCATAAACCACATCACTTTGAACAAAACCAAATGTAAGCTCTTTTTTAAGCACGTTATTAACGTTATAAACAGAACCGCCGGTTGATTGAACTGAACATTTGATATTTGGATCTTTGTTTACAAGTCTGCATATAGCGCCTCCTATAGGATAGTAAGTGCCTGTCATGCCGCCAGTGCCTATACTTACAAATTCTTTAGCGCCTAAAGTAGAAGCAAGCAGTAAGCCTGAAAGTATCAATGAACTTTTTTTCATATTTTCTCCTTTGTGATTTTGTCGATAGACAACCTTATTTTGTCATTTTTACAATTTTTTTGCAAGAAATTAGTAAAAAATTTATCATTTTTTATAAAAATGTGTAAAAATGAAATTATCTTTAAAATTTTAATAACTAAGAAAAAATTTATATTATTTTTTATTGTATTTATAAAATTATAAATATTTTTCGCCCTTAGTCGATAAATCTCTTTGTTAATTTTCCATAGAACTCTACCCTGCGATCACGTAAGAACGGCCAAATTCTACGCACTTCTTCGCTTCTTTTCATATCGATATCTACTAAAAAACACTTCTCACTGGCACTATCGGCTCTAAAAATTTGCTCTCCTTGTGAGCCAAAAACAAAGCTATTACCCCAAAATCTTATGCCGTCTGCGACTCCAGAGCTATCAGTTTCAAAACCAATGCGATTTACAGCCACTACCGGCACTCCGTTTGCCACGGCATGCCCCCTTTGCACTGCTACCCATGCTTCAAGCTGGCGTGACTTTTCATCTTCGCCATCACCGTCAAACCAACCGATCGCAGTTGGATAAATTAAAATTTCAGCCCCCTTTAAAGCCATCAGTCTTGCAGCCTCAGGATACCACTGATCCCAACACACCAAAACACCTAGTTTGCCAACACTTGTTTGTATCGGCTCAAAGCCAATGTCTCCAGGCGTGAAATAAAATTTCTCATAAAAAAGCGGATCATCGGGAATATGCATCTTTCTATATTTACCAGCCATGCTTCCATCGCGCTCAAACACAAAAACCGTGTTATGATAAAGTCCGGCGGTGCGCTTCTCAAATAGCGAAGTTACTAAAACTACGTTGTTTTGTTTTGCTACATCGCTCCAAAATTTAACATCACTCTCCCACTCGTTTGCAAGATCAAAAAAGGCCGTATCTTCACTTTGGCAAAAGTATTGCGTCTGGTGAAGCTCCTGAAGCACCACTAATTTAGCGCCGCCGCTGGCTGCTTCTTTGATAAGGTCACAAGTTTTTTTGATCGTTTCTTCTTTTGAGCCGTGAAATTTTTGTTGGATCAAAGCTGTTTTCATTATTTTCCTTTATTTTAATTTTAATCATCATACGGGTCAAGATGAGTAGTGAAATTCCATTCAAATTCGCTAAATTTAAGAGCTATCTCTCTTTCAATCTCATTTGAAATTTCATGAGCATCAAAGAGAGAAATTTCACGGTTAAAAACCAAATGAACCCCAAGGTAGCAGATATTTGCGCTTTGTCTGCTAGTAAGCCCGTGAAAGCCTGCAACCTGCGGTTTTGACAAGATTATCTCTTTTATGGCATCTGTTACGTTTTCATCAAGTGCTTTGTCTAAAAGCACGCCTACGCTTTCTTTCATTAAATTTACCGCACTCACAGCTATATAACCGCTAATTATAATACCAAAAATAGCATCTATCATAACAAATCCGCTAAATTTAATAATCAAAAGAGCTGCCACAACGGCTAAATTTGTTACAAGGTCGCTCTTATAATGCAGCGCGTCGGCTTTTATTATCAAGTTATTGGTTCGCTTTGCAACTCTGTTTAAAAACGCTACCAAAATGCCGGTTACAACCAACGAAAAACACATCACCAAAATACTAATATCAACATTTATGCTAACTTCGTCCGCTCTTATCTTTATAATGCTTTCATAAAGGATAAAAAGCGCGATGCCAATGATAAAAATCCCCTCAAACAATGCAGCCAATGCCTCTACTTTTGTATAGCCGAAGTTAAATTTTGCGTTTGGCGAGGCTTGGGATTTTCTAATTGCAAAAAAATTTAAGACCGATACAAGCAGGTCAAGCATAGAGTCGATCGCCGAGCTAAGCACGGCAACAGAACCGCTAAAAACACCTGCTATAAATTTAACAACAGCCAACACAAAAGCCGTAAAACCGGCGATCAAAACAGCATTTCGTTGAGTTTTTTTAACAGACATTTTTGTATCGTCTTTTGCGTCCATCATCTTTTTCCTACAAATCTATTTTGACTAGAGCAGTGAAGCGAGCCGTTCTGGCGCACAAAAACCAAAGAATTTACCCCGACGATCTTTAAATTCGGCAACGCTTTACTAAGTAAGCTTAAAACCAACTCGTCGTTTTTGTCGTCGTAAGTCGGCACGATCAACGCGTTATTTACAAATATAAAATTTGTATACGTGCAACCTAATCTTTTGCCGTCGTAAAATTTAGCACTTGGTAGCGGCAATGCGAGCAACTTAAGCCCCGTAGCTTCAAGCTCGGCCTTCATCCTACTAAGCTCCTCGTAATGCTCATCATTTTTATCATCGCAACTAGCATAAGCTATCGTATCTGGCGATATAAAACGCGCTAAAGTATCGATATGATGATCCGTGTCATCTCCTTTAATAAAGCCGTGCTTTAGCCAAATTATACGCTCTAAGCCAAATAATTCACTAAGTTTTTCTTCTATCTGCGCCTTACTTAAATTTTTATTTCTATTGTCATTCAACAAGCAATGCTCAGTCGTCAAAAGCGTTTTATCTCCGTCAAATTCAACGCTACCACCCTCAAGTATCATGTCTATATCTTGCATCATACCGCCAAAATGTGCATTTAGGCTTTTATTTACAAGATCGTCTTTTTTACTATCAAATTTTCCGCCCCAAGCATTAAATTTAAAGTTATAACTTAAAATTTTATCGCCGTTTTTAACATCTATCATACCGTAATCTCTTATCCATGTATCGTTTGTGTCGATACGCAAAAACTCACAGTTTTGAAACTTTCTAAAACGATCTAAAATTTTATCATTAGGACAGATTAAAACACACTTTTGATAAGGCGTAACAGCTGCGACAAGCTCTTCGTATGAGTTTAAAATTTCTTCCAGATACTCCGCCCAGTCGCTGTTTTCATGCGGCAAAGACAAAAGCAAACTCTCTTGTTTTTCCCATTCTGCATAAGCTTTCATTGATCATTTCCTTTTTATGTGACAACATTACAAATTCTCACAAAAATTTACTTACTATGTTATTAAAGCAGATATTTTATCATAAATTTTGTGAGGGGGTAAAGAAAATGAGAGTAAAAAATTTGAGTGATAATTTTATGAAAGTGCCTAAAATAGGTAATTTAAAGAGCTTCACTCTCAGTTGTAATGCAAGAAATTTCTCAAATAAAAAATCCCTATAATCCCAAATCGTCCGTTTTGTCCCGAAAGTGATGGAAAAACACTACTTCTTTAAACGCTTATAAAGCCCAAATAAACGCCATTTAAAAGTCTTTTAAATACTGGAAAAATGACGGAAAAATTTAGAAAAATAACAAAGCTCTACATTAAATTATAAAAATATAGCTTTAAAATTTAGGCGATTAATCATCAAAATTTTACAAAAAATGATGATTAATAAAACTTAATGATGATTAATTTGGATAAGATTACGATATTTGGGATAAAAAATTAATCATCATTAGGAAATATAGTTATAAACGCACATTTAAACTTAAAAATTATCACTCTTTGATTAATCATCATTTTAAGTTTTGATTTATTTTTGGATAGTTAGCATTTTCTTACCTAAAACCTTGAAATATGATTGATTTTCTTTTGGATTGTATATTTTATCTTGATATTTGCTATTATCACTAATAATTGTAATGGTGCCATTTAAATTAAATTGTAGGCGTTTTACAAATACCTTATCGTCAAGCAAAATAGCATATATACCATCTATGGCATCATTTTTACTTTCGTCTATCACAACAAATGCGCCGTCTTGAATAGTTGGCTCCATACTATCGCCTTCCACCTGAATCATTTTTACATTGTCTATGTCTGGTGGTGTTTTAAAAAATATCTTATCTAAAATATATTTACCTATAACTTTGACTTCAAAAGGTATTATTCCAAATCCCGCACTGGCTTTCAGATCAATAACATCTACTTCATACGCATCGCTTTCTTGAATATTTTTTTCAATCATATTACCCTTGCCAGTAAAAAGCCACCAGCCGTTTATGTGGAATTTATCCACTATTTTTTCAATTAAATCAAATGATATATTTTTTGTTCTGCCACTTTCTATATCTGCAATCTTGCTACGCTCAATCTCTAATTCTGCTGCAAACTTAGCCTGAGAGCTGATTTCTAGATATTCTCTAATCTTTTTTAACCTGCTACCAGCATTCATATTTTACCTTTTGTGGGAAATTTACACTAAACTATTGACTTTGTGGAAAAAATCCACTATAATTCTTTCAAACTTACGAAAAATTATATCTCATTTAAGATTAAAAGTTTCAAAGGTTTGAAAAAATAGTTCTTTTATTTATCATTGTTAATAAGACTTATCCAAAGGAGACGCTATGAAAAAGTGTAACAAACAAGAAATTCGCTCTAATATCCAGCCGGCATGTCAATCCGAGACAACCTGCAGAGATATTGAGAGAATGTTTGAAAGGGAGTTGGCTCGTATTAGACTTGAGATAAAAAGTGCGCGCCTAAGTGATCTAGGCAAGCTTGCTGATAAGTTTTACTCTATTGGATCTAATTACTTCAAATTTGACGAGCGTGATTATGATCGCATAGATAAAGCCGTTGAAAATGAGCTTTTAAACCTAAAAGAAGATCTAAAAGCTTTGAAAATTCCTAAAAAGTTTATTGATGCTATTTTAAAAGATAAAGCAAAAAAGCTCAAAAAACGAGAATTTGCAAGACGAGCCCTTTACCAAGAAGTTTTATCAAAAAGATAACCTACGGCGTTCATCGTAAAGCATAGGCATTTTTCCTAAAGTTTCCAGTTCGTCCAGTTTTGCGTTAAGGCTATCGATTTCATTAAATAATGGAAAAAATAGTCTATTTTGAACGTTCTTTTTTAAGAACGGCGAGCCGTCAGGATCGGATAGAAAGCTATTTTTGCTTTCTATCTTTATCTTCTTGTCTTTGAGAATTTTAGGAATAAATAAAAAATCCTCATTTAAGAATGGTATCAGTAGGGCTTTAGTTTTTATCTCTATCGATAAAGATAGCTGCGAGGCGATATTGCCGTCTTTGCTGTGAGCCAATATGCCGACATAATCTGTTGAGCCTGATATTAGCTGGTATTTTGGGTGGTAGTTAATGGCTATCTTGTATGCTTTTTGAAAATACGAAGCGTAAGCATTTAAGTTAATGATATTGCCGTGTAGATATTTATAGGTATCTACTAGATCAGGTCTAAAATGTTTCATCGTTTCAAGATCGCTTTGTAAATCTATCGCTTTATGTCCATTAGTTATAAGACCGTGAGTTTTATAGCAGAAATATAGCATTTTTTAAGTCCTTGCGGTGAATTTTGAAGTTTGCTTATCAAATTTTACATACAAGGGCTTAAAAAATACTATGGGTCTTATTAGCAATGATAAATAAAGAAAGGAGCAAAAAATGATAAAGCAATACTTTACCGATAACTGCATAAGTATCAGGCAGTGGATAAAAAAGCACGACTTAAACGAGCGCGTGGCTTATTACGTCATAAGCGGCGAAGTAGTGGGAGCAAAGAATTCCGAAAAATGCAAAAAGGTGTTTGAGGCACTTTTAAGCGAGGGCATCATAGATGAGATGCCTAGTGCTTTTAAGGACGACGAGAGTCAAAAGGCTAGCTAATGCTATACGTTAAAACAGGCGTGGCTGCTGAAATTTTTAATATGAATTCACGAGCTTTGGCAAATTCTGCGAATAGGGGTTCGGATAAATACCCATTCATCCGTTTAAATGGTGCAGGCACCAGAAGTCGCGGCGGTGCGATGTTGCTATTTGAGGTTGATATTGCCGACATTAGCTCTTGCGTAAGGGCTAAAAAA